>NZ_JANGBZ010000022.1:0-50849 GCF_024462915.1 Clostridium sp. DFI.5.61 | reverse complement strand
CCCCCCCCCCCCCCCCCCCCCCCCCCCCCCCCCCCCCCCCCCCCCACTCCTCTGTTTCATCCACCAGCGTCTCCAGCTGCTCCCAGGTCAGCTGGCGCTCTTCGATCTCCGCCCAGCAGGAGATCTTTCTCTCCAGTTCCTCCCATGTAATATACCAGAAGACATATTCGATCCCCAGGTGGGCTGGCAGGATATCCTCAATGATCTCCCGGATCTCCTTAAATCCCTTTGGGATGCCTGGAATATCAGGGAAGGAGACCGCCACCTCTCCCGGGATCTCCTTCTCCTCCACATGGGCATGGACGCCGCACCCGGAGATGGTGGCGTTGATGGCCTCCAGGGTGAAGCTGTCCCCGCCGATCCGCATCAGCGCAGCCAGGGCTTTCCGCATCCCCGTCGGCGTGTCCGCTACCGGCCGCCGGGCCAGCAGGGCGATGATCCGCTCCAGCCCCCAGCTCTCCGCCTCCGCCAGCGTGCTCTCCCGCCGCAGCTCCGCCAGCCAGGTGTCCACCCCGTCCAGCGCCCCGCCCTGGACATTCAGCTCCCCGCCGTTGAAGGGGGCCTCCAGATCATAGAGCCTCAGCGGGGCCAGCAGCTCCCGCAAATATCTCCTGTAGCTCATTGCATTGCCTCCACCGTCAGGGTCCCAAGCACCGGAAGCTGGTCGGGCTCTAAGGACAGGTCCTCTGGAGGCGCCGTCAGCTCGTAGTTTTTTACCCCTTCACAGCCGAAGATCAGGCTTCCCAGCCGGGCCCGGAGGACATCCTGCCCCAGCCGCTCTCCGGTGAACCACTGCCGCAGGGCGGTCTTCACCCGCTCTGCGGCCCCCGCCTGGTCCGCGCCCCCGTCGATCTTGACCGCCACATCCACCGTCACCGCCTCCGGGGCCCGCACCAGCACATCCACCGCGATCTCCCTGCGCTGCTGGAAATAGTCCGTCAGCTGGCCCAGCAGCTCCTCGTCCGGCATCCCCTCCAGGGTGGCCGCCACCACGTCCACCGTACCCCTGCCCCGGCTCCGGGGCAGTACGGACGCCGCGGCCACCTGGTCAAAGGAGAGGGCCCCCTGCTCGTAAAATGCGGCGTTGGCCCCGTTGGGCAGCCGCCGGAAGGTGCTAAGCACCCGCTGGCGCAGGCCCTCGTCCCCCTCCTCGTCCCCGCCGCCAGCAAAGGGGGCGGGGTTGGTGCAGGCGGCGATCCCCACCGGCGCGGCCGCCATGGCGGTCACCGCCCCTGCCGGGACATTGCCCGCACTGCCCGGCGTCAGCGCCCGGGCGGGCACATCCACCCAGGACGCCCCCGCCTCCAGAACCGCCGCCTGTGCCGTCTCGAACCGGATCAGCCCCGGGGTCATGCAAACGGTCCCGGCGGGGATAGGCCGGTCCGTATCCGCCGCCCTCGCCACAGAAAACCGGATGCTCCCCTCCGCGGCGGTGGCCTGCTTCCGGCTCAGCCCCCGCAGCTGGGCGTGGCTGTCCAGGCAGCTTCCCGCCGCCGTCTGGGGAAAACACTGCCGGAGCACCCAGTCCGCCTGGGCGTACAGGGCGTACACCTGGGCCGCCACCGCGTAGAAGCGCACCGCCAGATCGCAGCTCTCCGCCGCCTCCAGCCCAGTCCTCTGGGCAAAGCAGTCCAGCATCTCCTGATAGATCTCTTCCAGCTCCTTCATTCCGCTCCCCCTCTCACAGCAGCGTCTGGACGGCCAGTGCCTCTCCCTGCCAGTCCAGCCGGACAGTCAGCAGGCCCCGGTCCCCCTCCTGGGTCAGCGATACCTCTGTCACCCGCAGTCCGCTCTCTCCAGCCAGGGCCTCCGCCACATACTGCTCCGCCAGCGCCTGGCGGGCTGCCGGTTTCTCCCGGAGCACCAGATAGAGGCGGCTGCCCAGCTCCGGCATAAAGGGGAAAGCCCCCCGCCGCGGGACCAGGCGGAACAGGACCCGCTGCAAAAGGGCCTCGCCCCCGGTCAGCCGGCGGAAGCCTCCCAGTCCGTCGGGCACATAGTCTCCGTTTTGGATCTGAAGCTCCATTCCCTTCACCCGCCTCCCAGGATTGCCAGCACGATCTGCCGGATCAGGCCGTTCAGCGACTGGCCGTTCACCATTACCTGACCGTTCAGCTCCAGACGGCCGTCCGTGCGTAGGAGCAGCCCGCTCTCCGCCCCGCTGCTGGAGATGGACACCTCCCCAGCGCCCAGCGTCTCTGCCTCCCCCTGCCGCTTCCCGGCGACGCAGGGGGACTCGCCCCCCTGTCCCGCCTTCAGCACCAGGACCCGGTCCCCCAGGGCCGGCTTCCAGCAGTAGCCGCCTGGCCCATAGACCGCCAGCTGCCGCCGCTCACCGTCCAGATAGGCCCCTGCCGGGTCCCCCTCCAGGGTCACTTCTCCCCAGTCCACCCAGCTCTCACCGGCCTGCCGTGTTTTTCTCCGGTCTGATGTCCACATTTCGCTCACCTCATATCACAACGTCGGGGACCGCCAGCTCCAGCCGGGTCCGTCCCCCTGCCTCGTCCGCCTGTACTGAGGCCTCCACCACCCGCCAGCTGCCATTTCGGTCCCAGTCGGACCTCTGTACCCGCACCAGGTCCCCCGGCTTTCCATAGAACAGGACCGGCACCACCGCCTCCATCCGGACCAGCTCCGCGGCGGAGCGGTCCAGCTGGAACTGTCCGCTGTACCGCATGGCCTGATAGCTGCTCCGCCCCGGCATGGTCATCACCCGGCGGCACCTGCCGCCCATCCGGAGAAAGTCAGTGGCCTCCACCTGCTCCACCGTCTGGCGCACCCTGTCCCGCACCAGGATCTGGGAGAGCACCCCGTACCGCCGGTCTCGGACCGTCAGGCTGGTCACCGGTGTGGCATCGCTTATGGCCAGATTTTCCACTTCGGTCCACCCCTCCAGCACCAGCCGCCCTGCCCGGTCAAAGCGGGGACACACACCGCCGCAGTATTGTGCGAACTCATAGAGCACCGCCCACTCGCTGCTCCCAGTGGGCACGGAGAAGGGGCTCACCGCTGGCAGGCTGGCCTCTCCCGCCAATTCGATCCCATAGGGGGCCACATGGTCTCGCAGGATGTCTTCCAGGGTGGCGGTCCCGTAGTCCTGTCCCAGGGCCTCGTTGTCCAGCAGCAGGGCGGCCATCCCCCGGCCTGATACTTCCAGCCGCAGGCCCTCCGTCCCCTGGTTCACCTCGCACTCGTCCACCACCCCGGAAAACACCGTCTCGCCCGCCTCCGCTGCGGAGAATCGGACCCACTCCGCCGGGTCCGTCCCCTGGCTCGCCTGCCAGGGACAGCGCACCCAAAAGCTGTCGCTGGGCACCCCGGCAGTATAGTTCAGCTCCCAGGACAGCGGAACGGGGAGCTGAAAGGTCCGGCCTGCCGCCGTGGTCACATAGGCTGTCACCGGACTGTCACCTTCTCTCCCGGCAGGATCAGGTTTGGATTGCGGATCTGGGGATTTCGGGCCAGCAGCTCCGTCATCCCCACCCCGTATCGGGCCGAGATTGCCCACAGTGTGTCCCCCTGCTCCACCGTGTGGCTCAGCACTCCGCCGTTCCCGCCGGATGCCGCCTCTCCGGTCCGGGTGACCTCCTGCACCGCTCCGCTGTACAGGCCGCTGGCCTCCCAGAAAGCGAAGGAGTAACGCACATAGTCCGGTCTGGGCTCCTGCTCCAGCCGCAGCTCCACAAAATAGGCACTGGCCGTCTGCCAGAGGGGGTGGATCAGCAGCCCCGGCCCTGGGTCATAAAAGGTGTTGGCCAGCAGGCCGAACTGGGAATAGGCCCCCTCTCCGGCAAATTCCCCCTCTCCCCGCATCACCCGGCGGGTCCGGCCCAGGTCCTGGAGATGGTAGGTGCCGAAGGGCACCTTGTTCACCGCCATCTTCCGCTCATAGTCGATGGAGTACACCCTTGGGTTGTGGGGCCACACATAGTCCTTGTAGCGCATGGGCGCCAGCTTCAATGGAGATCCTCCTCTCAGAACAGGGCAAAGCCCCCGTCGTACCGCCGGGCATCCCGGCGAAAGATCCGGTCCACCGTCCGTGCGGAGTCATGCTCCCGGAGAAGCGGCTCATCCGATCCTGGCCGAAGGGAGACCGGCCCCGCCCGGTCTGCTCTGGGCTCCCGGCGGTACCCCGCTGCCCGCCGGGCCAGTTCCATGGCGGCCTGGAGCCGTCGGGTGCCCGCCACCCCCTCTGTCTCCCAGAGGGAGTCGCGTTCCTCCCCCCGGATCTCCGGCACAGTCCCGGCCCCCGCCTCGGGTCTCCCCAGACTCCGCTTCCGAGGGACGGCACGCCCCTGCCGTCCGGCCCACAGCAGCCAGGACAAGGTGGACGCCTCATCCCCCTCCAGTGGGCGGTCGGACAGGACCGCCCTCAGCCCTGCCGGACCTTCCGGCTGTTCCGCCCGCTCCCCGGACTCCAGAACCGCCCCTGTCTCTCTGGATCGAGACTGCCCCTCCAGCTCTGTTTCAATCCAGTTTTCCCCACCCCCGGCCGCCTCTTCGGCCCCGGCGCTTCTCTCCGGCTCCGCCGGGCCGCCCGCCGCCTCCGGCCGCTCCCTGGATCGGCGGGGCAGGGGAGGGGAGGCCCCCTCCGTCCACTCTGCCTCCGCCTGGTCCAGCACGTCCTCCGTCCCGGCCAGCAGCTCCTCCAGATAGTCTCTCAAGTGCCCTCGCCCTCCTTCAGCCGTCGAAACCGCTCCATGTCAAAGGAGGGGTTCACCCCGGAAGCCTGGATCAGCGCCCCGCAGCCGGGGCACCGCTCCTGCTCCGCCTCCGCCCGGCATGTGGGGCACAGCTGATCCAGCTCCTCCTGGTCATCTAGCAGTTGGTTGAGCAGGCACCACAGGTAGTCCCGCTCCTTCATCTGTCTGGCCCGCCTCTCGGTGGGCAGAGCGCCGAACTGCTTCAGCACCTTCCAACGCAGGCGATCCCCGGGGCTGCCGGCTAGTTTTTTTTTACGTTTTCCAACTCCTCCGCTGTTCCTGCGGCGGAGGGGTTCTCCTTCCGGTCGAACTCTCTCCACCGTCCGGCCAGAACGGCGATCTCACTCACCGTCAGCCCTGCCAGCACCGCCCGTCCACTGTCAAATACCGGCTTTTCTCCGCTCTCCAGCGCCCGGGCCAGCAGGCATGCGTTGGAGCACAGGGCCCGCTCCCCCTGGCTCTCCGCCAGCTGGGCCGCCTCCCGCCGGGCCTCCAGAACTTCCAGGGCGGACAGCAGCCTCAGCTCCATGCCATTCTCCAGTTCCATGCGGTCTGCGCCCGCCAAAATCGACCACACCACTATCACACCCCCGTCTCAATGCGCTTGGAGGCCACGATGGTCACCTTCTCCACCACCATGGCACCCAGGGTGCCCGCCTCGCTGATGCTGCTCCACTGGCAGTCGGAATAGATGATCTTTCGGTCCGGCTTGCAGATCACCAGAGAGAAACCGCTCAGCCCGTAAAAGTCGATGCCGTCCCGGATGGCCTCGTCGGTGGCGTACAACCGGGTCAGCTCCAGCACATGGCTGGTCTGGCCCGGCACCGTGGCCACCGGCTCGCTCTCTCCAAAGGCCTCCACCGCCGAGCTGGTCTTGCTGGCCTTGGCGGAATAGCTCTGCACCACCGCCACCTTGACTCCATCCACCTCCAGATAGATGTCGCTGCTGGTGGGAAATCCTGCGATACTCACTCTGCTCCCTCCTCACTGTCTGTCCTTTGCCGGCGGCCTGTCATACGGTGATGTGGGCCGTCAGCCAGATCTGGTTCAGCCCCTGGGCCGCCGAGAAGGAGAACTCCACCTGGCACACCGTGGGGTTGTCCGGGTCGGCGGACACCGCCACATTGTCATAGCCGGAGATGATCTCCCGCTCCTTTCGGTTCTCCAGCTCCAGCACCACCTGGGAGCGGATGGCCCCCCGGCTCTGCTCCGTGTTCTTGGCCCGGTGGAACTTGCTGCGCAGGGCGGAGCGGATGCCGGGGATCACGTCGTCCACCACCAGGATGGTGGACAGCTCTCTCCAGGTGGTGTCCGCCGTCCCGTCGGTAGTGGTGCGTGTGGTCACTCCCCGCACCACCGAGGTCACCCCACCCGTCCGCTCTGCCGGAGTCACGCCGCCCCGGATGAGCAGGTCCAGGTCGTTGTCCCCATAGGTTGTCTCCAGCCCATACAGTCCGCTGAGCACCGCGCCCCCCAGGGGGAGGGCGGGGTCGGTTGTCCCGGCAATAGCCCCGGCCACAGCTGCGGCCAGGGAGAGGCCGGAGACGGCCTCCCCTTCCTCGTCGGTGCCCCCGGGGGCCACCAGCACCACCCGCTCGCTGTTCAGCGCCTTGGCCCGCTCCAGCAGCTCTGTCACCGTCTCGCCCGCCCCGCCGGCGGCCACCGCGATCCTCTCCCGGCGGGCGGCAGAGGCGGCGGCGGCGCTGTCCCGCAGGGACTGCTGCACCTCCCGGTCCACGCTGTCACAGATGACCACTCCGATATCGTCCATCGCCGCCAGGGCGGCAAATGCCGCCTCATAACCCTCCTCGTCCGCCACCGGCACCGCCACCACGCCGGCCGCCCCGTTCTTCAGTGCCAGCCGGATCAGTTCTGTCATATCCTGCCCCCCGGTGCTGCCGAAGGCGATCAGCGCGCCCTCGTAGCTGGTCACCGTCTGGGGCACCCCTGCCGGGGCCGTGGCGTGGATGGCAGCCATCCCCACCATCTTTCGCCCCTGTCTGCCCTGCACCACCGAGGAGGCATCATACTCCGAATACACCCCCGGCCGCTCATGTGTGGTCACGCTCATGGCTCCAATCCTCCTCTGATCTCAAAGTCCTGGAAAAGGCCGCCCGGCTCCGCCGCAGCATAGAGGCACGCCTCATATACCGCCTCCACCGGCCGCCTCAGCAGCTGCCCTCCCTGGTCATACTCCGTCTCCCCGCAGGAGAGCTCCAGCAGCCGCATCCCCGGGGGACCTTCCCGATGGAGCGCCCCCGCCAGGGCATCGAAGGCCGCCTGGAGTGCCTGGTCCCCCTGCGCCCGCTCCCCGTACAGGTCCAGACCGAAGGTGAGCTTCACCCTGCGCCCATACAGCTCCTCCCAGCGCCCCGCCTCCGGGTCATATCGCTCCCCCAGATAGTCTTGAAAGCCGGCCGGGCCCCAGCGGCACCCCCGCAGGGATACTGCGGCCACCGGCCCGCAGGGGAACGTCCGCGCCGTCCCGCTCCAGGCAGATACTGCCCGGATACCCTTCCCATTGAGGTGGGCGGTCAGCCCCTCCCGGATCTGTTCCAGTCCGCCGCTCATGTCTCCTCCTTGCCCCAGGGGGCCAGCACTGCCCACCAGTGGGACAGCCGCTCCCCCAGATAGATGGGGTGGGCGGTGCGGACCTCATATCCGCTCTCCCGCCACACCACCCGGTCCCCGGGGGCCGCCGGGACGTCCGGCTCCCCCAGCATCAGATACCGGTCCTCCCGCCGCAGCCCCAGGGGGGAGGGGCGGGCCTGTTCCCTCCCCGCCTCCCGCAGGGGCTGGAGGAAGGCCCGCACCTCTCTTCCTGGCTCCACGCCGCCGCGGTAAAGCGTCACACACTGCCCATACCGGTCCAGCAGGACGGAAATGGTGTCCACTCTCACCCCAGCACCCCCCGAAAGGCAAATCCGTCCGCCAAATAGGGGGCCATCAGCCGCTCCGCCTGGCGTCGCATGGCTCCCGCCCCGTCTCCTCCGGTATGTACCGTCAGGTCGCCAGCGGAAAAGGAAGTCACGCCGTCCGTCCCTGCCTCCAGTCCGGCCAGCACCAGCCAGGCTGCGGCCACCGGGAAGGCGGGCCCGCACGCCTCGGGGGACAGCCCCTCCCTCAGCCGGCCCGCCATCTCCCGCTCCGCTGCCTGACGCAGGGGGCGGAGCAGCTCCTCATTCCCGCGCCCCCCCATCAGTTCCACAAAGGCCAGGATCTGTTCCTCCATCACAGCTCCAGCACCCGGGCCGCGCCCTGGAACAGCTTGGCGAAGCCGCTGATGGTGGTGATGGCCGCCCGCTCCAGCTGCCGGTCGATGAGCTTGTCGTACTCCACCAGCACATCGCTGCCCTGCACCATCTCCAGGGCGAACCGCCGGTCCAGGCCGATGATGGTCCCGGCAGGCATGGCGGAGGTGCGCAGCAGGCTGGCCCCCAGGGGGGTGGACAGCCTGCCGGTGCCCTGGAAGTTCAGCCCGGTGAGCGGGTTCTGGAACTCCTCCAGCTTGAGCATCTTCACCATCACGTCGTTGCCCACCAGAAGGGTGTTCATCTCATAGGGGTCGAACTTGGCCCAGAAGTCCACCAGGTCCTCATAGGTCACCGTGTCCTCCGTTGCCGTGCTGTCCACCGGGGCGGCGTTTCCGTTCCCATCCCCCTCCATCAGCACCTGGATGGCGTCCTCCAGATGCATCCGGCTGATGTGGGCGCCGATCTGCCGCAGCGTGACGGAAAACAGGTCCAGCTTCTGGCAGCGCACCGCCTCATAGCTGGCCACCAGCATCCGGCCCCGCTTGTTCAGCTTCACCAGATTCTCCTGCACCTTGACCGTGGTGCTGGGGATCTCTGTCCCCTCGTCTACTCGGCGCAGCTCTTTCTCCTCGCCTCCCGCCTCGGAGGTGATGGAGCGGTAGTCCATGCCGTAGAACCGTGTCACCGCGGCGGTGAGCTGGGGCAGCAGGTCCGCCTCCTCCATACCCTGGCGCACCGAGCGGGCGATATACTCCGGGAACAGCACGGCGGAGTCGGCAGTGCGGAAGAACTTTTCCACCACGTCGCTGCCCGTCCCCTTCACCTTGATATCAAAGCGCTTGAGCTGCCGCTGAAAGGCATCCAGCCCCTCCAGGGCGGTGCCCCGGTACTGCTCCGAGGGGTCCCGGCTCTCCAGCACCTGAGTGAAGGACCGCCCCGCCTCATGATACATCCCCTTCTCCAGCTTCAGATTGTCGTAGCAATAGGCCATCTCAGCTCTCTCCTCTCTGTCTCACAGGCAGATCACGGCGCGCTTGCCCGCCGTGTCCGTACTGACCACCAGACACTCCACCCCAGATGGGGACTCTTCGGCCCCGGCGGTCGCCGTCTGGACACCGCCGGCCCCATCCGCCGCCAGCACGTTCCACCCCAAATCGATGGAGCCCGTCACCGCCACCGGGCAGAATCCCTTCACCTGTACGCCGGCGCACCCGTTCTCATTGGACAGGGCCACGCCGCAGAACTTGTCCCCGGCCGAGCAGGGCCCCACCTGGCCGTTGCCCGTCATCTTCACCACCTGTCCTGCCTTGACCTCCTTCTGGGCGAAAAAGGTGGCCGCCACTGCGCCGATCTCCTCAAAGGAAACCTTGTTCATTCCCGATCCCTCCCGATTTATTTTGTAAAGACGGCCCCGCCGTCAGATCAAAAAAGCCCCGTCCGGCCGCTCCGGCATCCCGTCCCCGTTACCGTAGGACAGCTGCGGGGCGATGGGGTAGCGCTCCGCCGCCCGCCGCTGATAATTCTCCCGCAACTCCAGCAGCTCCTTTTCCTCCAGCCGGTCCGCGATGTGCCGGAGGGTCTCCGCCCCTACCTGGCGCTCCGCCAGCAGGCCCAGCCGGACCACCTCGTTCCGCAGTCCCGTCAGATAGCGGCGCCCCAGCTCGGCCGCCCGCTCCAGATCTTCCAGCTCGGCTGCGGCGGCGGGCTCTCCCAGCGCCAGCTGCTTCAGCGAAGGGCTCCCTCCGGCCCGCTTCATCACTCCAGCCCTGGGCTGGGCGGGCACTGCGACAAAGGAGAACTCGAAAGCGTCTGTGGCCTCCAGCAAACGCGCGCAGCACAGCCTGCCGTCGTACCGCTTTCCCTTCTCGTGGGCGCACCTGCCCATGTCCGACCCGCAGATGGAGCACTCTGCCCGCTTTACCGCGCAGCCCACGCTGACCTCCCGCTTGATACCCCCTTCGATCTCCGCGATCAGGTCCTGGTTTCCCTGGGTCCGCACCATGTAGGCGTACCCCTTCAGATAGCAGGCGGGCTCTCCCAGCGCCGTGCGTATCCCCTCCTCCCGGACCACTTCCGTCCGGTAGATGCGGGCCGTCTGACCGCCGGCGCTCCACCTGTGGTCAAAGATCCCGCTCTTGCCCACAAACAGCTCCGCCAGCTGCTCCAGGGTGGCCTGTGGAAACTGCTCCCCGTCCCGGTCCACCTCGTTGTCGCACAGCCGCACCGCGAACAGATAGACCTCCGCCGCTGTCAGCTCCTTCCGGCTCTGCCGGTTGACGAGGGCCAGCTCCTCCTCTGTGGGCTCCACCCTCTGGCCCCCAAGGGCCTCCTTTTCTACCTTCATGTCCGTTCCTCCTCTCTGATGGCTTCCGCCTGGGCCAGATACAGCTTCGCTCTAGCCTCCTCCACGAAGTCCTGCAAGTTGATGTCTGCCCAGTCCACCGTCACATCGCCGCCCCAGCCGTGGAGCCGCAGCCACATCTCACAGATGCGCTCCACCGCCGGCTCCAGGGTCCGGCGCAGGGCGGTGATCTCGCTGGTCATCAGATCGGCCTGCTGGGCGCTCATCCGCTCCGTGCTGGACCAGGACAGCCCCAGCAGGAAGGGAGGGATACCGGTGCGGGCAACGAGCTGTTCCAGGATCTGACGCACCGGCACCTGGCTGTCCAGCACCTGATTGTCCGCCCCGATGACCTTGATGTCCAGATCCCCCACCGCCACAAAGTCCCGCACGGCCCCCTGCTTGCCCGCCTGCATGGCGGCGGACCACTCCCCGGCGATTTGCCGGCACCGCTCCTGGGCATAGGCTCCCTCTCCCTCTCCGGGGCGGCAGATGACCGCGAAGCGCACGTTGCCCATTCGCTCCCAGTTCATCCCCGTGGCCTGGTAGATCTTCAGCAGGATGTCGGTGAGGAAGGGCATGGACCGCAGCAGGGACACCCCGTAGGGGTGCTCTGTCTCCGGCTGAAAAGGGGTGAACAGCAGCAGCTCCTGCCAGGGCAGGGGCTCACAGGTTCCGCCCGGGCCCCGGGCACACAGCTGAAAGTCCAGGGGCGAGTCCCCCTCCCGGATCTCCACCTGCTCCGGTCCGGCGCACAGCAGAGCGGCGATCTCCCGGCCCTGGCAGTCCAGCACCAGTTCGCCCACCCCCCGCCCGCAGGTGAGCATGGAGTCCAGATAGCAGTCCAGAAAGGACTGGATGCCCCGCTGTCCCCGCCCGGTGGGGACAGTACGGAGGAACCGCTCCAGCCCCGCCTGGGCGGCGGGCTCCCCGCACTTCACCGCCACTCCGCCGGCCAGCCGGATCAGCTTCCAGATGGCCGCGTCCAGGATGGGCACCGCCTCCCGGATGGCCCGGTAGAGCTGGAGCTCCCCCGCCCCCAGGGGCACATACCGGTCCAGCACGCCGAAGGGATGCCGTCCGCTCTCCCGGATCTGCACCGCCTCCGCCCGAGCCGGCCCCTTGTTTCGTTCCCGCCGCTTCATCGCAAAAGCCTCCTTTGCCTCTTCCGGCCCCTGCCGGTCAAAATATCCTCCGTTCCACGCTCCCGGCCCAGCTGCCGCCGCGCTCCTTTGCCGCCACCGTGACGGCAAAATACCGGATGTCGTCCATTGCGTGGTCATGTTCCTTGCACACCTGGTCCCGCCCTCCGGCGCTGGTGTCCCAGCGGTACAGCCCGAACTCCCGGATGGCGTCTCCGCACCCGGGACAGATGACCAGCCGGCCCGTCCGCAGCAGCTCCGCCGTGGTGCGGATGCCGGAGAGCACCTCGTTCTCCGCCCGCCGCACCTGCCAGCCCCGCCGCCGCAGGCACTCCAGAAAGCTGGCGGCGGAGGGGTCTGCCACCACCTCCCTGATGGGCCGCCCGTCCGCCAGTGCCTCCAGCGCGTCGGCGTATTCGCTGTCCGTCTTCTGCCGCCCCTCCCGGCGGGAGTCGTAATAGAACTCCTCCACCCGGTACCACGCCTCCCCCCACCGCCCCCAAAGTCCCATAGAGGTGGGGTTCACCGTACCGTAGTCGCAGGAGATATACCACTCCGCCGCCCGCCCCTCCGGCGGCTCGCACACCATCTCCCGGGAGAAGAAGTCATATACCAGCCCTGCCGCCGCGGTCCATTCCCCCAGCACGAACCGGCGGTAGAAGGTCCCCTGGAACATGGTCCGGTATCGCTCCCGCACCTGGGGAGACAGGCCCGGGTTGTCCTCCATGGTGAAGTGGAGGTAAAGGGCGTTGCGCTCCCCGGCCTTCTGGACCCACTCCTGATAGAACCAGTGTCCCGGCCCCTCCGGGTTGCAGGAGAACCACAGCCTGGCCCCCTGGACCGAGCACCGGGCGCAGCACTGCTCCACAAAGGAGCGGGGCATCAGAACAGCCTCGTCCAGCAGCGCCCCCGCCAGGGTCACCCCCTGGATGCGTGCCGCCGCCCCCTCGTCCCCTCCGCCGAACAGGCAGAAGATGTTCCGCCGCCGCCCCAGGGACACCGTCACCTCCCCCCGGGTCAGCTGCTCCCGGCACTGGAATCCCATCCCTCTCAACAGGGGCAGCACCTCTCCCGTCAGGTTCCGCCGCACCCCCTCCATGCTCCGGCCGCACAGGGCGAATCTCCGCCCCTGGAAGCGGGCCATGGCCCACAGGAAGAAGGACAGGCCTAAGCACAGGGTCTTGCCGCTGCGCACCGCGCCGTCGCAGATGATGGCGCTCTTCTCCCAGTGGGGAGACCCCTCTCGCCACCAGGTCAGCACCTGCCGCTGTTTGGGGGAGAACCTCAGCGCTCCCATTCCGGCTCCTCCGCCGTCCCGCCCAGGGTCCGCAGCAGCTCCTCCGCTTCCGTCTCCCGGTTCTCCCGGATCAGCTCCATCAGCTTTTCCAGGGCCTTGAGCCGGTCGGTGAACTTGATCTCCACCGCTCCGTTCCCCGCCCGCTTGAACTCCGTCATAGCCGTCAGGTCCAGCCCGTCGATGGCCTCCAGCGCCTCCCCGGACAGATAGGCCAGCTTGACGGCGTCATTCACTCTCGCCCGAGTCAGTCGTCGCACCTGCCGGATCAGCTGCTCTCGCTGCCGCTTTTCTTCCGCCTTGCTCACCCCATCACCCTCCTCACCCCTGGTCCGACTTCGGAAAAAGTTGTACAGACCCGTCCACGCAGGCCAAAAATTTTCAAAAAATTTTTGCATCATGCAACGATTTGCGCAGAAAAAAATACCGGTCCGCTGCGGCGTATAGAAGTCCTCGCCCCTCCACATCCTTTTCACAGAAACATTTGGATTTGGAGGGACCCGCCATGAACCGTTTCCTTTCTTTGGCGCTGGCCGCCCTGCTGCTGGCGCCCTGTGTATCTGCTGCTGACCTCCCCGCCTCCGCCGCCCCCTCCGGGCCGGAGACAGCCGCCGCCTCTGCGGTGCTGATGGAGAAGGAGAGCGGCGCTGTCCTCTACGAAAAAGACGCCCGCCAGAAGCTGGAGCCCGCCAGCGTCACCAAGATCATGACCCTGCTTCTCATCATGGAAGCCCTGGACAGCGGCCGCATTGCCCGGGACGACATGGTGACCGTCTCCGCTTATGCCGCCGGCATGGGCGGTTCCCAGGTCTACCTGAAGGAGGGGGAGCAGATGTCCGTCTCCGAGCTGCTCAAGTGCATCACTGTGGTCTCCGGCAATGACGCCGCTGTGGCCATGGCCGAGTATCTTTCCGGCAGCGAGGCCGCCTTTGTTGCCGAGATGAACCTCCGGGCCCGTGAGCTGGGCATGGCTGACACCAACTTCGTCAACTGCACCGGCCTCCCCGCCCAGGGCCACCTCACCTCCGCTCACGACATCGCCCTCATGTCCCGGGAGCTGATCCTCAACCATCCCAGCATCCGGGAGTACACCACCATCTGGATGGACTCTATCCGGGACGGTGCCTTCGGTCTCACAAACACCAACCGTCTGGTCCGCTTCTATCAGGGAGCCACCGGCCTCAAGACCGGTTCCACCGATTCCGCCCTGTACTGCGTCTCCGCCACCGCCGAGCGGGACGGCATGGAACTCATCGCCGTGGTGATGAAGTCTCCCACCTCCGCTCAGCGCTTTGAAGACGCCAAAGCCCTTCTGGATTACGGCTTCGCCAACTATACGCTCGCCCGGGTCTATCCCGATGTCCCACTGGCCCCCGTGGAGGTGCTGCTGGGCACCACCGCCCAGGTCCAGCCTCAGTTGGAGCGGGAGTGTTCCCTCCTGGTCCGGAAGGGGGAGGAGGGCCTGATCTCCACCCAGATCCAGCTCGCCCAGGACCTGGAGGCCCCGGTGGAGCGGGGGCAGAAACTGGGGCAGATGGTGGTCACTGTGGACGGCGAGGTCCGGGACACCATCCCCATCGTCGCCTCCCAGCAGGTGGACCGCCTCACCATTCCCGGCATCTTTGGAAAGATGTTTCAGCGGCTGCTGATGGCCCGCTGACGCCCTGTTCGGAGCTCCCCGGCCGCCGGGGGGCTCCGAATAAATTCCATTTTACCGGCTTTTCACTTGACGCGTCCTCTCTTCTGTTGTATAATTTTTATAAATATAGAGGAGAATTTTTGGTTTTTGTTCGTGCTTTTCGACCATTTGTGACACAAAAGAGTGATTTGAGGTGGTTTCATTGGCCAAAACGAAGAAAAATGCCCCGGTTTATGCCCCGGAACATGAACTGAGAGCGTTCAGTGATGGACACAGCACCCATGCCTGGGAGTGCTTCGGCGCCCATGCCGGCGAGCGGGACGGTGTCCCCGGCTACTATTTCCGAGTCTGGGCCCCCAACGCCCAGCAGGTGTGTGTCTTTGGTTATTTCAACGACTGGGACCCCAACGCCAACCCTCTGACCCCTGTTCAGGGCGGCATCTGGGAGGGGTTCATCCCCGGCCTTCAGCAGTATGACGCGTATAAATATGCAGTACATACCAAGGATGGCCGCCTGACCGGCAAGGCTGACCCCTTTGCCTTCCACGCAGAGACTCGCCCAGGCACCGCCTCCAAGCTTTACGACCTCTCCGGTTACCAGTGGGGGGACCGGGCCTGGCTGGACTATCGGGCCAAAAACGCCCCCTACCGCCGCCCTATGAACATCTATGAATGTCACCTGGGCTCCTGGCGCCGCACGGGGGAAGGGGAGTTCCTCAGCTACCGGGATCTGGCCGCCTATCTGGTCCCCTATGTGAAGGAGCTGGGCTTCACCCATGTGGAGCTCCTCCCTGTCACCGAACATCCCCTGGATGCCTCCTGGGGTTACCAGTGTACCGGCTACTTTGCCGCCACCAGCCGCTTCGGTACCCCCCACGACCTGATGTATTTCGTGGACCAGATGCACCAGGCTGGCATCGGCGTCATCATGGACTGGGTCCCCGCCCACTTCCCCCGGGATGAGTTCGGCCTCTATCACTTTGACGGCACCCCCACCTACGAGTATGCTGACCCCCGGAAGGGAGAGCACGCCGACTGGGGCACCAACGTCTTTGACTACGGACGCAACGAGGTGCGCTCCTTCCTCTACTCCTCCGCCATGTTTTGGCTGGATGAGTTCCATTTTGACGGCCTGCGGGTGGATGCGGTCTCCTCCATGCTCTACCTGGACTATGCCCGCAAGCCCGGAGAGTGGATACCCAACATCCACGGCGGTAAGGAGAACCTGGAGGCCATCGAGTTCCTCCAGCGCCTCAACGAGATGGTCTTCGGTGCCCATCCCGACGTGCTGATGATCGCGGAGGAGTCCACCGCCTGGCCCAAGGTCACCTATCCGGTGAGCGACGGGGGCCTGGGCTTCAACTTCAAGTGGAACATGGGCTGGATGAACGACATCTGCCACTACATCAAAATGGACCCATACTTCCGGCAGTTCAACCACCGGGACATCACCTTCTCCCTGGTGTATGCCTTCTCGGAGAACTACATCCTGCCCCTCTCCCACGACGAGGTGGTCCACATGAAGGGCTCCTTCTTTGGCAAGATGCCCGGGGACAACCCCATGAAGTTTGCCGGCGTCCGGGTCTTCTATACCTATATGCTTGCCCACCCGGGCAAAAAGCTCACCTTTATGGGTGCCGAGTTGGCCCAGTGGAACGAGTGGCACTATGAATATTCCCTGGACTGGCATTTGCTCCAGTACGAGCCCCACCGCCAGACCCAGGAGTTCTTTAAGGCGGCCAACGCCTTCTATCTGGAGCAGCCCGCCCTCTGGGAGCAGGATGACTCCTGGCAGGGCTTCCAGTGGCTGTGCGCCGATGACAACCAGGCCAACACTGTCTCCTTCCTCCGCTGGGACAAGGAGGGCAGCCCCCTGCTGGTAGTGTGCAACTTCTCTCCGGTACACCGGAAGGGTTATCGGGTGGGGACCCCCTTCGCTGGGATGTGGTCCGCTGTGCTGAACACAGATGACGTGTCCTTCGGCGGGGGAGGCCTTGGCGACCAGGACCCTGTACGCACCGAGTACATCCCCTGCCACGACCAGGACCAGTCCATGGAGATCGACCTGCCCCCCATGGCCGCCGTCATCTACCGCTGTACCCGCAAGTTCCCCAAGCGCAAGCCCAAGGCGTCCAAATCGGAAAAAAACGGCCCCGCCGGCAAGCGCCCCGCCAAGCCCGGCGCCTCCAAGCGGAAAAAAGAGGCATAACCGGACCAGTTTCTCCGTTTGCTCCTGGTCTGTTATACGATACTTCCCTGTGTGTGCTTATCAATCCAAGAGGTGATGAATGAGATGAAGAAAGAAGTTGTGGCAATGCTGCTGGCCGGAGGGCAGGGCAGCCGGCTTTACGCCCTGACCAGCCATGTAGCAAAGCCCGCGGTCCCCTTCGGCGGCAAGTACCGCATCATCGACTTTCCCCTGTCCAACTGTGTCAACTCCGGCATCGACACAGTTGGCGTTCTGACCCAGTACCGTCCGCTGGAGCTGAACAGCTACATCGGCTCTGGCCAGCCCTGGGACTTGGACCGCTCCGATGGCGGCGTACATATCCTCCCCCCCTACATGCGCGAGGGCGACCAGGGCACCTGGTACAAGGGGACTGCCAACGCCATCTATCAGAATATCGGCTTCCTGGACCTGTATGATCCGGACTATGTAGTCATCCTCTCCGGCGACCACATCTACAAGATGGACTATGCCGACATGGTGGACCTGCACAAGAAGACCGGTGCCGCCTGCACCATCTCCGTGCTGGAGGTCACCATGGACGAGGCCAAGCGCTTCGGCATCATGAACGTGGACGAGAACGACCAGATCTATGAGTTCGAGGAGAAGCCCCCCCAGCCCAAAAGCAACCTCGCCTCTATGGGCATCTACGTCTTTTCCTGGCAGAAGCTGCGCCGCTACCTCATCGATGATGAGGCAGATCCCAAGTCTTCCAACGATTTCGGAAAGAACATCATCCCCAACATGCTCGCCGCAGGAGAGAAGCTGATGGCCTACCGCTTCCATGGCTACTGGAAAGACGTGGGCACCATCAACTCTCTGTGGGACGCAAACATGGACATGCTGGCCCCCCACAGCGGCATCGATCTTTATGATACCAGCTGGCCCATTTACGCCCGCACCCCCATCAAACCTCCCCACGTCACCGGCCCCAACGCCGTGATCTCCCACTCCCTGGTCACCGGCGGCTGCCAGGTGGACGGCTCGGTGGCCAACTCGGTCCTCTTCCATTCCGTCACGGTGGAGGAGGGGGCCAAGGTGGAGTACTCCATCCTCATGCCCGGCACCGTGGTGAAAGCCGGTGCCAGCATCTCCTACGCCATCGTGGCGGAGGACGCCGTGGTGGAGGCGGGCGCCGTGGTGGGCGCGCCTCCGGACGATTCTCCCGGCTGGGGCATCGCCGTAGTGGCAGGCGGCGTCACCGTGGGAGAGAAGGCCACCGTGACGCCCAGCGCCATGGTCCGGGAAGATGTGAAAGGAGGTGAGCGGGTATGAACGATCTCCACGGCATCCTGTTTGCCTACCATTCTGACTCCAATCTAGGTGAGCTGACCCGCCCCCGCAATACCTGCTCTCTGCCCTTCGGCGGTCGGTACCGCCTGATCGACTTCATGCTCTCCAGCTATGTCAACGCGGGCATCAGCGACGTGGGCCTGATCGTCCACGAGAGCTATCAGTCCCTGCTGGACCATGTGGGTTCCGGCAAGGACTGGGACCTGAGCCGCAAGCACGGCGGCCTGCGCATCCTGCCCCCCTTCGGCGTGGCAGAGCGGGGCGGCAGTGGGGAATACCGCGGCAACATGGAGGCGCTGGCGGGCATCTACACCTATCTCCAGAACATCCGTCAGGAGTATGTCATCATGGGCTGGGGCGACATGGTGGTCAACCTGCCCGTGGCCGAAGTGTTCCAGCAGCATCTGGACAGCGGTGCTGACATCACCATCCTCTGCACCCAGGAGCTGAAGGGCGCCCCCCGCAACACCGTCTACATCACCCAGGGTCCCGATGGACTGGTGAGCGATCTGTCCATCAATCCCGCTCACGCGGCCAACGCCCTGGAGTCGCTGGAGACCTACATCATCTCCAAAAAGCTGCTGCTGGACATGGTGGACTACTGCGCCGCCCATAACATCCACAACTTCAGCAGGGGCGTTCTGCTTCCCCGTCTGAGCACCCTGAAGGTGCTGCCCTATCTCCACAGAGGTTATGTGGCCCGCTTCCAGTCCGTGGCCGACTACTTCCAGCACTCCATGGACCTGCTGGACCCAGCGGTGCGGGCGGACCTGTTCGATCCTGACCGCCCCATCCGGACCAAGGACCAGTCCAACCCCTCCACCTACTACGGCCCAGACGCCAAATCAGTCCACTCCCTGGTGGCGGACGGCTGCTTCATCGAGGGCGAGGTGGAAAACTCCATCCTCTCCCGCGGCGTCATTGTGGAGGCAGGCGCCAAGGTCTCCAACAGCGTCCTGATGCAGGGGACCATCATCCGCGCAGGTGCCTCCCTGTCCTACACCATCACCGACAAGAATGTCCAGGTGAATCAGGACCGGATGCTGATGGGCCACTCCACCTATCCGCTGGCCATCTCCAAGGATTCCATCGTCTGATCGCAGGGGAGGCCCCTGACCGGACAAGGGGCCTCCCTCCGCGCTGATATGAAGAAAGGAACTGATCTATGAGAATTCTGTTTGCCTCGTCTGAGGTAGCGCCCTTTATCAAGACCGGCGGGCTGGCCGATGTGGCCGGCTCTCTGCCCAAGGCGCTGGCCCAGGAGGGCCACGACGTCAAGGTCATCCTACCGCTGTATGAGGGGATCGGAGAACAGTGGCGCAGCCAGATGAAGTTCGAGCAGTATTACAACGTCACTCTGTCGTGGCGGCACGTGTACTGCGGTGTCTTCTCCCTGGAGCAGGACGGCGTCACCTACTGGTTCGTGGACAATGAGTATTACTTCAAACGCTGGCAGCTGTACGGCCACTTTGATGACTGTGAGCGCTTTGCCTACTTCTCCCGGGCCGTCATCGAGACGCCGGGCCACTTCGGCTGGGCCCCGGACATCATCCACTGCAACGACTGGCAGACCGCCCTGGTCCCGGTCTACATGCTGGAGGAGCGGTACCACGTCCCCGAGCTGGCCAACACCAAGACGGTGTTCACCATCCACAACATCGAATATCAGGGCCGCTACGGCGACCAGGTACTGGAGGACGTCATTGGCCTGGACCGCAGCTATCTCAACGAGGGGATGCTGGGCTACTACAAGGACGTCAACCTGATGAAGGGCGCCATCATGGCCTCCAACTTCGTCACCACCGTCTCGCCCACCTACGCCCAGGAGCTGCGTCTGCCCTTCTATGCCCACGGCTTGGCCGGAGTCATTAACGAGCAGAGCGGAAAGCTCCAGGGCATCCTCAACGGCATCGATACCCAGCTCTATGACCCCGCCGCCACCTCCGGGCTGGCCGCCAACTTCAGCGCCCGCTCCCTGGTGAAGGGGAAGGCCGAGTGCAAGCTGGCCCTCCAGCGGGCCGTTGGCCTGGAGGAGAACGCCGACGTGCCCATCATCGCCTGCATCTCCCGCCTGGTGGGCCACAAGGGATTCTCCCTGGTCACTGATGCCCTCCACGAGATCATGGCCATGAATGTGCAGATGGTGGTCTTGGGCACCGGAGACTGGCAGTATGAGGCCGCCTTCCGTGAGGCGCAGGTCCAGTATCCCGGCCGCTTTTCCGCCCAGATCACCTATTCCGCGCCTCTGTCCACCGCCATTTACGCCGGCGCGGACCTGTTCCTCATGCCCTCGGTCAGCGAGCCCTGCGGCCTGAGCCAGATGATCGCTATGCGCTACGGCACTGTCCCCGTAGTGCGGGAGACCGGCGGCCTGAAGGACACCGTCACCCCCTACAACAAGTTCGAGGGCACCGGCCGGGGCTTTACCTTCTCTGACATCAACGCCCACGATATGGTCTGGGTCCTGCGGGAGGCAGTGGACCTCTATTTCAACAACAAAAAGGCATGGCGCGGCATCCAGAAGGAGGACATGACCGCCGACTTCAGCTGGAACAGCTCCGCCCGCCAATATCTGGAGATCTATCAGCGTATCCTGGGCTGGTAGATTCAGGGCCCGTCTGGGTATCCCGCCGGAAACGGGCTGAAATGGCGGCTGTTTTGGCCCTTCCGCCAATTGACGCGCCCACTCCGGTCTGCTACAATGGAGCCTGTATGGAAAAATTTTTCGCCATACAGGCTCCGTGATTTTTATTTTCATTTTAAATTAACAGGGAGGCAAATTATGGCTGAATACAACAAAGCCCAGCTCACTGAGATGATCGTGGGCAAGCTCCTGCGGAATTTTGGCCGCACAGTGGATGAGGCCACCCCTAATCATATGTTCAAGGCCTGCGCCATGGTCCTGCGGGATATCATGTCCGGTCATCAGATCGAGACCAGCAACCACGTCTGGGAAGCCCAGGGCCGGCAGGTCCACTACCTCTCTCTGGAATTCCTGATGGGCCGCTCTTTGGAGAAGAACGCCTATAATCTGGGGCTGCTGGACACCTTGACCCAGGTGCTGGAGGATCTGGGCTTTTCCGCCGCTGACCTGTTCGAGACCGAGCCAGACGCCGGCCTGGGCAATGGCGGTCTGGGTCGTCTGGCCGCCTGCTACCTGGACTCCATGACCACTCTGGAGATCCCGGCCACCGGCTATTCCATCTGCTATGAGCTGGGCATCTTCAAGCAGAAGATCATTGACGGCAAGCAGGTGGAGCTGGCCGACAACTGGCTTGGCCTGGGCGACGCCTGGCTTATCGCCAAGATGGACGAGGCGGAGGAGGTCCGCTTTGGCGGCAGGATCGTGGACCATTGGGTGGACGGCCACAATAAACCGGAGCACGTGGGCTACACGACCGTGCTGGCCATTCCACGTGACATGGAGATCGCCGGCTACAAGACCAACCACACCAACACCCTGCGCCTGTGGGACGCCAAGAGCCCGGTCCCCGTAGATATGTCCCTCTACTCCCGGGGTGAGTACCTGAAGGCGGTGGAGCAGCAGGCCATGGCCGAGGTCATCGCAAAAGTGCTCTATCCCGATGACAACCACTACGAGGGCAAGTCCCTGCGGCTGAAGCAGCAGTATTTCTTCGTCTCCGCCACCGCCCAGTCTATCGTCCGCCAGCACCGTGCCCAGTATGGGACGCTGCGCAACTTCCACCAGAAGCATGTCATCCAGATCAACGACACCCATCCCACCCTGGTCATCCCCGAGCTGATGCGCATCCTGCTGGACGTGGAGGGGTACAGCTGGGACGAGGCGTGGCACATCGTCACCAACACCGTCTGCTACACTAACCACACTGTCCTGGCCGAGGCCCTGGAGCGCTGGCCCCAGAACCTGATCGAGTCCCTGCTGCCCCGCATCTGGGAGATCCTGAAGGAGATCGCCGCCCGCTACCAGCGCCAGCTGGAGGGATACTTCGGCGGGGACATGAACCGGGTCTCCCGGATGGCCATCATCTGGGGTGGGGAGGTCCGCATGGCCAACCTGTGCGTGTGCGCCTGCTCCGCAGTCAACGGCGTGTCCGCCCTCCACTCCGATATCCTCAAGCGGGACGTGTTCCATGACGCCTACCTCCGCCAGCCTGACCAGTTTAAAAACGTGACCAACGGCATCGACCACCGCCGCTGGCTCTCTCAGATCAACCCCAAGCTGGACGCCCTGATCCGGGAGTGCACCGGCAGCGACGCCTACCTGCTCCACCCGGAATCCATCTCCGGCCTGGAGAAGTACAAGGACGACTCCGCCGTCCTGGACCGCCTGGAGTCCATCAAACAGGAGAACAAGCGCCGTTTTGCCGGCTATGTGGCCCGGGAGTCCGGGATCATCCTCAACACCGACGCCATCTTCGACGTACAGGTGAAGCGCCTCCATGAGTATAAGCGCCAGCTGCTCAACGTGCTGCATATCGTGTGCCTGTACCAGCAGCTGCGGGACGATCCCAATATGGACTTCACGCCCCAGACCTTCCTCTTCGGCGCCAAGGCGGCCCCGGGCTACCACGTGGCCAAACAGATCATCCAGCTCATCAACTCCCTGGCCGCCCAGATCAACGCCGACCCCGTCTGCAAGGATAAGCTCCAGGTGGTTTTCCTGGAGAACTACCGGGTCTCCCTGGCAGAGAAGCTGATGCCTGCCTCCGAGCTCTCCGAGCAGATCTCCACCGCTGGCAAGGAGGCCAGCGGCACCGGCAACATGAAGTTCATGATGAATGGCGCCCTCACCATCGGCACCCTGGACGGAGCCAATGTGGAGATGCACCAGCAGCTGGGGGATGAGAACATCTTCCTTTTCGGCCTCACCGCCGACCAGGTGGAGGAGCGCCGCCGCCAGGGCTATCGCTCTCTGGATTACTACCAGCAGGACCCGGTGCTCAAGCGGGTGCTGGACCAGATCTCCGCCGGCTTCTCCGACGGCAGGGCCTACACCGACCTGACCAACCGCCTGCTCTTCGGCGGAGGGGGCGGGATCGCCGATGAATATATGCTACTGGCCGACTTTGACAGCTACTGTCAGGCCCACCGCCGCTCTCTGGAGGTCTACAAGGACCGGAGAGCCTGGGATCAGAAATCTCTCATCAACATCGCCCAGTCCGGCATCTTCGCCGCCGACCGCTCCATCCGGGACTACGCCCGGGACATCTGGCATGTCCCCACCCGGTTCGACTGACCCTTTCAAAGCCGCCGCAGACGGGTCTGCGGCGGCTTTTTCCGTCCGGCTTAGCGCTGGCTGGAACGCTGTTCCTCTTCCGGAAATGGTAGGAAGGGATTTCCAAGAAAATCACTTGCAAAATGTCAACAAATGCAATAAAATAGAGGGCGAAGCGGACTGATCCACAGAATTTGCCTGCCGGAGGTCTCTGTATGTATCTTGCTGATCATCACATCCATTCCTGCTGCTCCCCGGACAGTGAGGCGCCCCTCTCGGAGATGCTCCGGGCGGCCCAGGCCGCCGGCCTCTCCGACCTGTGTGCCACTGACCACTGCGACCTGCTGGATCTGGACGGGGGACGGGTCACAGGGCTGGACTGGGCCCCCATCCTGACCCAGTATCAGGCGGCTCGGGGGGACTGCCCCGCCGGCGTGAAGCTGCGCCTGGGTTTGGAGCTGGGCGGTGCCCCGGTGGACCCGGACTGCGCCGCCGCCATCCTCTCCGGCGCGGACCTGGACTTTGTTATCGGCTCCATCCACAACCTCAGCCCCGCCAAGGGGGGGAAGGACTTCTATTTCCTGGACTACACCACCCCCCGGGCCTGCTATGAGGCCCTGGATGACTACTTCGACAGCCTGGCCCAGCTGGTCCATCTGGACTGCTGGGACACGATGGGCCATATCATCTACCCCCTTCGGTATATGCAGCAGATCCCTGGGCATCCTGTCACTCTGGAGAGGTACCAGGACCGCCTGCGCGCGCTCCTCACCGGGGTGGCCCAGGCGGGGCGGGCCATTGAGGTGAACACCTGGTGCGGGCGCACTGTGGCCCAGTGGCAGCCCCTGCTGGAGCTCTACCGGGACTGCGGCGGCGAGCTGATCACCCTGGGGTCCGACGCCCACAGGCCAGAGGACGTGGGGAAGGGGATCTCCCAGGCCCAGGAGCTGCTCCGGACAGTCGGCTTCCGTTATTTCACCGTCTACCACCGCCGGACCCCCCAATTCATCCGGCTGTGACAGAAGGATAGTTGAAGAAGAGAGAAGAAGGAGGATTTCATTATGATCGCAATCGCTTCCGACCACGGAGGGTACGCCCTGAAGGAGCACATCAAGGCCTATCTCGCCGCTAAGGGGATCACCTGCCAGGACTTCGGCTGTGAGACGCCGGACCGGTGCGATTACCCTGTTTTCGGCAAGGCTGCCGCCCAGGCCGTGGCCTCCGGCCAGTGTGAGAAGGGGATCGTCATCTGCACCACTGGCATCGGCATCTCCATCTCTGCCAACAAGGTAAAGGGCATCCGCTGCGCCCTGTGCGGGGATACCCTGTCCGCCGAGATGTGCCGCCGCCACAACAATGCCAACATGCTGGCTATGGGGGCGGGTATCGTGGGCCCCAACCTGGCGGAGCGGATGGTGGACGTGTTTCTGTCCACCGAATTCGACGGCGGCCGCCACACCAAGCGGGTAGAGCTGATGATGGAGATTGAGGGCTGAGCCCAGCAGAAAAATGTTCCGGAGACAAAAAGGGAATTGACAAACAGCTCCCCGTGCGATAAAGTAGTAAATAACTTTTACCGGGGCGACCCGGAAGATGACAAAACGCGATGACCGGGCCAGTAGGCAGTTCCAAAGGGTACAGAGAGGGAGCGGTTGGTGTAAGCTCCACCTGTGGAACAGGGCGCCGAACATCACCCGCGAGCAGTCCCGCTGAACCGTTTGCCGCAGTAGGCGGGGCCGGAGACCCACCGTTACAGGGGCATGAGCGCGCAGCGCCGGCCTGTTCTGGCCGCTCCGCTGTGAAGTTAGGTGGTACCACGGAGCAGACGGCTTCGTCCTATCGAGATAGGACGAAGCCGTTTATTTTTACCCCGCCGCCCAGGCGGCATGCAATTTGGAGGTGATCTTCTCATGACAGGAGCACAGGCCCTGATCGAGAGTTTGAAGCGGGAACAGGTAGCGCATATCTTCGGCTATGCCGGCGCCACCATCTGCCCGGCGGTGGACGCCTTGAAGTCCCACCCGGAGATCGGCTACACCCTGGTCCGCACGGAGCAGAACGCGGGCCATATGGCCTCCGGCTATGCCCGGATCAGCGGGAAGGTGGGGGTGTGCATGGTGACCTCCGGCCCGGGCGCCACCAACCTGATCACCGGCATCGCCACCGCCTATATGGATTCCATCCCCATGGTAGCCATCACCGGCCAGGTACCCAGCAATCTGCTGGGGCGGGATATCTTCCAGGAGGTGGATATCACTGGCGCGGTGGCCCCCTTCTCCAAGCACAGCTACCTGGTCAAGGACGCCAACGACATCCCCCGCATCGTCAAGGAGGCCTTTCACATCGCCTCCACTGGCCGGCCCGGCCCGGTGCTCATCGACATCCCCATCGACGTACAGGAGCAGTCCCTGAAAAAGTTCTACTACCCCGAGGAGGTCAGCATCCGGGGCTATAAGCCCAGCGTAAAGGGCAATGACCTGCAGATCAAACGGGTGGTGGAGGCCATCTCCCGCTCCAAACAGCCTTTGATCTGCGCCGGCGGCGGCGTGTGGCTGGCCGACGCCAAAGAGGAGCTGCTGGAGCTGGCGGAGCGGTGCTCCATCCCTGTGGTCAAGACCATGATGGGGCTGGGGCTCCTGCCCACCGACCACCCGCTGAACATGGGGATGATCGGGGCCCACGGCAACCACTGCGCCAACAAGGCCCTGGCCAAGGCGGACCTGCTCATCATGGTGGGCACCCGGGCCGCCGACCGGGCCATGGTGGACCCGGGGGAGATCCAGCGCCGCATGGCCACCATCCACATCGACGTGGACCCGGCGGAGATCGGAAAAAATATGCAGGCCGCCATCCCTCTGGTGGGCAATGTGAAGGTCATCCTCCGGCAGATCCTGGACCGGGACGTGGCGGCCACCGACTCGGCGGCCTGGCTGGAAAAGCTGCGGGACTACCGGAAGGCGGAGCTGAACCGCGTCTTCCCCCGCCGGGCGGGCTCGGTCTTCCCGGGCACAGTCCTCCGCCGGCTGGGAGCCCGGCTGGACGACGATGCCGTCATCTGCGTGGATGTGGGCCAGAACCAGATCTTCGCCTGCAAATATATCCCCCAGAAGCACGGACGCCTGCTCACCAGCGGCGGCCTGGGCACCATGGGGTATGCCCTCCCTGCCGCTGTGGGGGCCAAGGTGGCCGGTCCCGACCGCCAGACTCTGGTGGTCTGCGGCGACGGCTCCTTCCAGATGGCCATGAACGAGCTGGCCGCCATCCGGGCGGCGGACATGGACATCAAGATCGTCCTGTTCCGCAACCACACCCTGGGTCTGGTCCACCAGATCCAGAGCAGCGCCCCCTACCACGGGCCCTTCGGTGTGGCGCTGGACGGCTCCCCGGACTTTGAGACCATTGCCGCCGCGTACCGGGTCCCCTGCATCCAGGTGGGGGACGAGGATCACCTGGACGAGGCGCTGGACCGTTTTCTGGGCACACAGGGCAGCTGTCTGCTGATCTGTGAGGTCCACCCCGACGTTGGGACCAATGACTGAGAGGGGGATAAGCCATGAAACAGACCATTTCCGTCCTGGTGGAGAACCAGGCCGGCGTTCTGAACCGGATCACCGGCCTGTTCTCCCGCCGGGCCTTCAACATAGAATCCCTGGCAGTGGGTGTCACCGATGACCCCACCATCTCCCGCATCACCATCATCGTGGACAGCGGCAACAGCGTGGTGGAGCAGGTGGAAAAGCAGCTCAACAAGCTGATCGAAGTCATCAAGGTCCGCACCCTGGAGGAGAACAGCCTGATCGGCCGGGAGCTGATGATCCTGAAGGTGAACGCCAACAACAAGACCCGCCAGGATATCATGACCATCTGTGAGATCATGGGGGCCAAGGTGGACGATATCTCTCCCACCTCCCTCACCCTGGAGCTGTCCGATACTCCCGACCGGCTGGACACCTTTCAGTCCATGATGCGCCCCTTCTCCATCCTGGAGGTGGCCCGCACCGGGGTCATCGCCGTCCAGAAGGGCGGAGGGAAAATTTGATCGTGAGTCAGGAGATAAAAGTTCTGAGTCAGTAAGTGCGCTTCCGGCGCACAAATATAAAGCGGTCCGGCGAAGCCGGGCGCCTCAGCTCCTATCTCATCGTTCCTATCTGAACCAAAGGAGGCAGCAGCTTGAAAGTAAGAGCCACCCAGGCCATCCTGGAGTGCCTGCTGGAGCAGGAGGTGGACACCGTCTTCGGCTATCCGGGCGGGACCATCCTGAATCTCTATGATGAACTGTATCACTACCAAGATAAAATACACCACATATTGACCGCCCACGAGCAGGGGGCCTCCCACGCCGCCGATGGCTATGCCCGATCCACCGGCAAGGTGGGGGTGTGCTTCGCTACCTCGGGCCCCGGGGCCACCAATCTCACCACCGGCATCGCCACCGCCTATATGGATTCCTCTCCTGTGGTCTTCATCACCTGCAATGTCACTGAGGAGACCCTGGGCAAGGACGCTTTCCAGGAGGTGGACATCACCGGCATTGCCATGCCCATCACCAAGGCCACCTATCTGGTCCGGGACCCCCAGACCATCCCCGACGTGATGCGTCAGGCCTTTGCCGTGGCTGCCACTGGCCGGCCCGGCCCGGTGCTCATCGACTTTCTGAAGAACGTCACCTTCCCCACCACTATGATCGACTATGAGTTCATCCCCTGGAAGGAGAACCGCTCCTGCGGCAGCATCCGGGAGCTGAACCTGCGCCACGGCCTCAAGCCGCCGGAGCCTGACCTGGGGGATATCGACAAGCTGGTGGAGATGATCGCCCAGTCCCAGCGGCCGCTGCTCATGTGCGGCGGCGGCGTGGTCCGCGGGCGGGCGGACCGGCAGTTCCGGGAGTTTGCCGAGAAGCTGGACTGCCCCGTGGCCATCACCGTCATGGGGGGCGGCGGCTTCCCCGGTGCGCACCCCCTCACCACCGGCATGGTGGGGATGCACGGCACCCAGGCCTCCAACACCGCCTGTGACCAGTGCGACCTGCTCATCGCCGTGGGCTGCCGCTTCTCTGACCGGGTGGCTCTGGACCCTGCCTCCTTTGCCAGCCAGGCGAAGATCGTCCAGATCGATATCGACCGTTCGGAGATCGACAAGAACATCCTCACCGACCACCACATCATCGGCTCCGCCAAACGGGTGCTGGAACTGCTCAACCAGCGGGTCCCCCAGTACCACCGGGACGCCTGGAAGGAGCAGATCCTTTCCCTGAAGCGGGAGCCGGAGGTGGAGACCTCCCAGGTCCTCACTCCCAGGCAGGTGCTGGAGACCATCCGCCGCATGGCCCCCCAGGACACCATCGTGGCCACCGATGTGGGCCAGCATCAGATGTGGTCTATCCAGCATTTCCACTTCGACTACCCCGGCCAGCTGCTCACCAGCGGCGGCTTCGGCACCATGGGCTTCGGACTGGGGGCCGCTATCGGTGCCAAGGTGGGCAATCCGGACAAGGTGGTGGTCCACACCACTGGAGACGGCTGCTTCCGCATGAACTGCCACGAGCTGGCCACTGTGGAGCACTACCACCTGCCCATCATCACCGTCATCTTCAACAACGGCTGCCTGGGCATGGTGCGCCAGTGGCAGAACCTGCTCTACCACCAGCGCTTCTCCCAGACTACCCTGGACCGTGGCCCCGACTTCGTCAAGCTGGCCGAGGCATATGGACTGAAGGGCTTCCGGGTCTCCACCCGGGCGGAGATGGAGCAGGCCTTTGGCCAGGCCCTCCAGGCGGGGTGCGGCTGTGTCATCGACTGCCGCCTGGATATGGACGAGATGGTCCGGCCTATGGTGGCCGGCGGGGCCCATATCACCGACTTTCTGCTGAAATAAAGGGGGCTTCACCATGAGACCTGATATGAACAAGGACATCAAGCCCTACACGCTGTCCATTCTGGTCCAGGACATCCCCGGCGTCCTCAGCCAGGTGGCCCGCCTCTTCTCCCGCAAGGGCTACAACATCGAATCCATCGTCTCCGGCGAGTCGGGGGACCCCGGCGTGACCCGCATCACCATCGTGCTGCTGGGGGACGAGCTGATGATCTCCCAAATCGCCGCCCAGTGCCGCAAGCTCCTTCCGGTGATCGCAGTGAAGATCCTGGACGAGTCCACCTCCCTCCAGCGGGAGATGGCCCTCATCAAAGTCAAGACCCTGGACCGCAACGCCCGGGACGAGGTCATCCAGATGGCCAACATCTTCCGGGCCAACATCATCGACGTCAGCCGGGAGACTCTTACCGTAGCCATCTTCGGGGACCGGGACAAGACTGAGGCTCTGGTCCGCCTGCTGAGGGACTTCGGCGTGCTGGAGATCGCAAGAACGGGTACCATCGCCATCGAAAGAGGGCGTAGCACCATATACGACGACAATAAGATCAAGGAGGAATATAACTATGGCAAAAATGTACTATGAGAAAGACTGCGACATCAACTACCTCAACGGCAAGAAGATCGCCATCATCGGCTATGGCTCCCAGGGCCACGCCCATGCCCTGAACCTGAAGGACTCCGGCTGTGACGTGTGCGTAGGCCTGCGCGCCGGCTCCAAGAACTGGAAGAATGCCGAGGACGCCGGCTTGAAGGTGATGACCGTGGCCGACGCCGCCAAGTGGGGCGACATCGTGATGATGCTCATCAACGACGAGGTCCAGGCCGACGTCTACAAGCGGGACATCGAGCCCAACCTGGTGGAGGGCAATGCCCTGGCCTTCGCCCACGGCTTCAACATCCGCTACCAGCAGATCCGTCCCCCCAAGGGCGTGGACGTGTTCATGGCTGCCCCCAAGGGCCCCGGTCATACCGTCCGCTCCACCTATGTCAACGGCAAGGGAGTGCCCTGCCTGGTGGCCGTGGAGCAGAACGCCACCGGCGACGCCTATAAGATCGCTCTGGCCTACATCGCCGGCATCGGCGGTGCCCGGGCCGGCGTGATGGAGACCACCTTCCACGACGAGACCGAGACTGACCTGTTCGGCGAGCAGGCCGTGCTGTGCGGCGGCGTGGTGGACCTGATGCGCTGCGGCTTCGAGACCCTGGTGGAGGCTGGCTACGAGCCTGAGAACGCCTACTTCGAGTGCATCCACGAGATGAAGCTCATCATCGACCTGATCAACAAGGGCGGCGTGGCGGCCATGAATTACTCCATCTCTGACACCGCCGAGTACGGCGAGTATGTCTCCGGACCCCGCGTGCTGCCCTACGAGGAAACCAAGAAGAACATGAAGGCTGTCCTTCAGGACATCCAGGACGGCACCTTCGCCGGAAAGTGGATCGCCGAGAACAAAAACGGCCGCACCTTCTTCAACTCCAAGCGCGCCCAGCTGGCCAAGCACCAGATGGAGATCGTGGGCGAGGAGCTGCGCAAGAATATGATCTGGGGCGGCGACAAGGACCTGGATACCGCTTCCAACTAAATTTACCTTTTTTAAAAATCCACCAGTTATACTGGTGGATTTTTATATAAAACCTGCAACATTTGGTCCCGCCTGTCCGTCTGTATCCATGGATGGACCCAGCCCCGCGCTCTTGTGTATCCCGCTCCCGGGCGGGCCCGGCAGATATCAGAAAGGAAGCAGAAGATGAAACGCTTTTGGGAAAAAAGATGGCTGCCGTTCCTGGCCCTAATCCCGTTCCTGCTGTACGCGGCGGCGGCGGTATGGACCAGCACTCGGAACGTGTCCCAGCTCCCAGTGCTCATGTACCACCACGTCTCGGAGGACGTGGCCAGCGATATGGTAATCTCTCCTGCCCGGTTCGAGGCCCATATGACGGCCCTGAAGGAGCACGGCTGGAACAGCGTGACCATCCGGCAACTCATTGAATTTGGGGAGCAGGGGACCCCTCTCCCGGACCATCCGGTGCTCATCACCTTTGATGACGGCTATACCAGCAATCTGGAGCTGGCCGCCCCTATCCTGGAGCGCTATGGCCTGAACGCCGTCATCTTTGTCATCGGGATCAACGCCGGGCAGAGCGTCTATGCCCACTCGGGCCAGCCCCTGGACCCGCCCCGCTTCGCCCTGGAGGACGCCCGGCCCTATCTGGAGTCCGGTGTGCTGGAGGTAGAGAGCCACACCTTTGACCTGCATCAGCGGGCCGACTACGGGTACAGCGGCCGCGAGGGCGTGCTACCCTTGGCGGACGAGCCGGAGGAGGCCTACCGCCAGGTCCTCGCCAGTGACTGCCGTCAGGCCCGGCGGCTCTTCGCCCAGGAACTGGGCCAGCAGGTCACCGCCCTGGCCTACCCCTTCGGACTGGTCAGTAAGGAAGCGGACCGGATCTTCGGGGAGGAGGGGATCAAAGTGACCGTCACCTCCGTCTTCGGCCCCAACCAGATCCGGGTCGGAGACCCCGCCTCCCTTCGGATGCTGAACCGCTACGCCATCACGGACAACACCTCCACCCAGGAGCTGCTGGATTTGGTCAACTGGCATAAGGAGACCTTTGGGGAAAAGGTCCTGCGCCATCTGGGGCTGGAGCCCTGAGCCCTCCCGCCCTTTTTCTGTGAAAAAGCCAGCCTGTCCCCCCGGGACGGCCGGCTTTTTTCTATGGAACAGCTCTGGAAGATGTCTCCACGGTCCGGTCCTGTCTGCTCAGGGCAGGGCCTCCCGGCACAGCTCCAGACACCGCTGGTAGGCCGCTCCCTCCTCCACCCGGAAGAGGCTCCCCTCGAAGCAGAGAAAACCGTTCTCATACAGGACCACATCCCCCAAGGGCTCGTAGGTGCGGAACAGATCGATATGATAGGTATGCTGCCCCCGCTCATAGCGGATGGCCTGATAGGGCCCCCGCCAGGCCACCCGCAACTCCCCCAGGGCCTGGACCAGGCCGTTCTCCTCCACTGTGAACCTGACCATATCCTCGTGGGAGGGGGTGACATAGAACTCCGTGACCTGGTCCAGGGGGGGCAGCATCCCCTGCAGCGGCCGGGCTCCCAGGAAAACCTGGGCGGCCACCGCCAGCAGGGCCGCCGCCGAGAACAGGGCAAAGGCCCAAGCCGCCGCCCGGTCCCGCAGGCTCATCGTTCCGTGCTTCATTTCCCGCGCCTCCCATCTGTTCCAGAGAAAGTCTTTTCTAAAACAAGCTTAACAGCGGGGACCCATTTTGTAAACGGGTCCCCGCCAATTTCAGCAGGATTTTTCCCCCGGCCCCAGGAACAGCTCGTCCACCGTGGTCCCCAGCACTCCGGCCAGGTGGAAGGCCAGGGTGAGGGTGGGGTCGTACTTGTTGTTTTCGATGGCGTTGATGGTCTGGCGGGACACTCCGCACCGGCGGGCCAGCTCTTCCTGAGAGAGCCCCATCTCGCTCCTCAGCGCCCGGATCTTGTTCTCCATGCTCAGCCTCCGTACTTGTGCTTGAACCAGCCCAAAAAGGCCGCATACACCACCGCCGCCGTTACCAGCTGGATAAAGGGGGAGGCCGGCTCCCCGCTGGGCTGCTGTACCGCCGTCCGGATCACCTCGATCAGGTCGCCGCCCACCACGGCGATGAAGGCCCAGGTGCTGGCCTTGCCCACGATCATCTGCCGCCGCTCGTCCTCCAGCTCCGACCGGACCAGGGAGACGAACATCCACACGATCAGCACTGCGGAGAGGATCAGCACGGCCAGAAAGATCACCACAAAAATAGAAGTCCCGTTGGATTCCATGACGCTGCCTCCTTGTCAAATCAAGATGTCAAATTCTTTTGACATCTTGATTCTAACATGGATGTGCGGAGATGTCAAATACTTTTTACATCCCGTGCAAAAAAAGACCCGGCCTCCCCTGGATGGCCGGGTCCTGAAAGCGCAGCATATGAGTCTTTGGTCAGGAGTTCTTCATTACGATCTGCTCCACCACGTCCGCCACATGCTCACAGGCGTCAGTGCATTTCTCAAGGTAGAAATAGACCTCCCGCCAGCAGATGATCTCCACCGGGTCGGTGCAGGTGGTGTGCAGCTCCCGCATGCTGGTCACAAAGACCTGATCCGCCTGCTCCTCCAGGGTGTTGATGGCGATGATGTGGTCCCGCAGGCTCTTGGAGTGGCGGAAGGAGGCGAACTCTTTCAGCATGAGCTTGACCATGTCGCAGCTCTTCACCACGATGGAGACCAGCTCCAGGGAGTCGGGCCGGATGCTCTGGATGTTGTTGTAGTAGAGCCGGAGCATCACATCCTCGATCTTGTCTGTCACCTCATCGATGTTCTGGCTGAGCAGGATGACGTCCTCCCGCTCGATGGGGGTGATGAACGCCTTGACCAGAGCGTCCAGCACCTCGTGCTTTTTCTCGTCAGCGGCGTGCTCCACCTTGTGCATGTCGTCCAGCTTCTCCCGGATCAGCAGGGGATCGAAATCCCGCATGACCCGCTCCAGCAGGTGGGCCGCCTGATAGGCGCAGTCCGCACAAGCGTAGAAGTTGCCGAAATAAAAGGAATCACTCTTTTTCGCCATAACACTCTTCCTCCCCATGATCGATCAGAAGATCGCCGTAAATATCTTAGCCATGACAAAGCTGATGAGCCCGCATCCCGGGAAGGTGAACACCCAGGTGAGCATCATGTCCTTCACCACGCCGAAATTGATGGCGGAGAGCCGCTTCACCGCCCCCACACCCATGATGGCGCTGGTCTTGGTGTGGGTGGTGGACACTGGGATACCGAACAGGCTGGAGAGCAGCAGGCAGGCCGCCGCCGCCAGGTCTGCGGCGAACCCCTGGTACTTCTCCAGGCGCACCATATCCATTCCCACCGACTTGATGATCTTTTCGCCCCCCACGCTGGTGCCCAGGCCCATCACGGTGCTGCACATCAGCATCAGCCAGGCGGGGATGACCATCCCGGTGACGCTCTCCTGCCCGCCGCAGAAGGCCATGCCCAGAAAGAGCACGCCGATGAATTTCTGCCCGTCCTGGGCCCCGTGCATGAAGCTCATGGCGGCGGCAGCAAAGATCTGTGCCCCCTGGAAGAAGCCGTTGGTCTTCCTTCGGTCCATCCCGGCGCACACCAGGATGACCAGGCGGCAGATGCCCCACCCGGCCAGGAAGCCCAGCGCCAGGCTCAGCACCAGGCCGTAGAGCACCTTGACCCACTCGCCCATGTTGATGCCGCCAATGCCGTTCTGGATGGCGATAGCCGCCCCTGTGAGGCCCGCGATCAGGCTGTGGCTCTCGCTGGTGGGGATGCCGAAGCGGGCCGCCCCCACGCTGTACACCACGATGGAGAACAGAGCCGCGCACAGGGCGATCAGGGCCTCATGGGTGTTGCCGCCGAAGTCCACCATATTGCTGATGGTGGAGGCTACCGAGCTGTTGATGTGGGTCATGATGAGCACGCCCAGGAAGTTGAACACCGCGCTGGTCAGGATGGCTGCCCGGACGTTGATGCACCGGGTGGCGATGCAGGTGGCGATGGCGTTGGGGGCATCCGTCCATCCGTTGACGAAAATGACGCCCAGCGTCAGCAGGACTGTGACCAGCATGGCCGGGCTGGAAAAGACCTGCTGTACAAATGATGCAAATGACAGTTCCATACGATCTCCCGCGCTCCCTCCTGCCCGTGAGAGGCATAAAAATAACAGGACTTGCTGACCCGGTCCGGTGCGAAGTCCTGTCATCCTCCATCAGGGAGCATCCCCCTTGTTCTTCAAGTTGTCGTGGAACCACAGCACGGAGCATCTTCCGCCGGGAACGTCCATTCCCCTGTGGACCTCTAGGTTTAGCATAGCATTTTACACCAATTTCGTCAAGACTTTACCTTTTCCGTCCCAGTTCAAGATTTGTGCAGGCAGGGAGACCGGCGTTCTGCCCGTCTCATCCCAGCCCCATCACCTCCATGCTGCGGCACATGTGGATGGCCATGGCATGCTCTGCGCCCTCTCCGTCCCGCTTTGCCAAAAATTCCAGCAGCAGGGCGTGGTCCCGCAGGGTGTCCTCTGCCAGCTGCTCGCCGTGCTCTCCGCTCTCCACTGCGGCGGCCACTGCCTGGTGGATCACCGGCAGCAGCCGGACCATGAATTCGTTGTGGGCAGCCCGCACGATGGCGGCATGAAAGTCACGGTCCGCCTCCGTCCGGTCCTGTCCTGCCCGGATGCACCGCTCCACCGCCTCCCCTCTCTCCAGGATATCCCGCAGCTCCTCCTCCGTGGCCCGCTGGCAGGCCAGCCGGGCGGCCTTTGGCTCGAAGATGGACCGCAGCTCAAACAGGTCCCGCAGCTGGCCCTGAAGCCGCTCCAGCCCAGAGAAGCCGAAGTCCTCGATGTCCGCCACTTCCTCCGACACAAAGGTCCCCCGCCCCCGCCGGACCTCCAGCACTCCACGGGCGGCCAGCTCTCGGATGGCCTCCCGCAGGGTGGCGCGGCTCACCCCCAGCTGCTGGGAGAGCTCCACCTCGTTGGGGAGCTTGTCCCCGGGCCGCAGCGTGCCCTCCGCCACGATGCTGTTATACAGGCGTTCCGCCGTCTGCTGGGACAGATTCCGCTTCGACATGGTCTCTCTTCTCCTTTTCTCTGTGCCGGAGGCGCAGCTCCCTCTTGACATTTTCCCCTCTATCTTATACTATATAGTCAGACAATGCAAGAGAAATCAGACAACTTGAGTCTGGATCTGTGAGGAGGTCAATTCCCATGCGCAGCGATGTCATTAAAAAGGGGGCCCCCGCCGCCCCCAACCGCTCCCTGCTCTATGCCCTGGGCTATACCAAGGAGGAACTGGAGCGGCCTCTCATCGGCGTGGTCTGTTCCTACAACGAGATCGTCCCCGGCCACATGAACCTGGATAAGATCGCCGAGGCGGTGAAGGCCGGCATCCGTGCCGCCGGAGGCACTCCGGTGGAGTTCCCCGCCATCGCCGTGTGCGACGGCATCGCCATGGGACATGTGGGCATGAAGTACTCCCTGGTCACCCGGGACCTGATCGCCGACTCCACCGAGGCCATGGCTATGGCCCACCAGTTTGACGGTCTGGTGATGATCCCCAACTGCGACAAGAACGTGCCCGGCCTGCTCATGGCGGCTGCTCGGGTGAACATCCCCACCATCTTCGTCTCCGGCGGTCCCATGATGGCGGGCACTATGAATGACGGCCGCCGTACCTGTCTGAGCCACATGTTCGAGGCGGTGGGCTCCTACTACGCCGGCAAGCTGGACGAGGCCGGCCTGGAGGAGTATGAAAACAACGCCTGCCCCACCTGCGGCTCCTGCTCCGGCATGTACACCGCCAACTCCATGAACTGCCTCACCGAGGCCATCGGCATGGGGCTGCGGGGCAACGGCACCATCCCCGCCGTGTGGTCCGCCCGCCTGCGGCTGGCCAAGCACGCCGGCATGCAGATCATGGAACTGGTGGAGCGGGATATCCGTCCCCGGGACATCATGACCGAGGCCGCCTTCCACAACGCCGAGACCATCGACATGGCCCTGGGCTGCTCCACCAACACCATGCTCCACCTGCCTGCCATCGCCCATGAGTGCGGCATCGAGCTCTCCTTCGACATGGCCAATGAGATCTCTCAGAAGACCCCCAACCTGTGCCACCTGGCCCCGGCGGGCAACACCTATATGGAGGACCTGGAGCGGGCCGGCGGCGTCTACGCCGTCATGGCCGAGCTGTCCAAGGCGGGCCTGCTGGACACCGGCCTGATGACCTGCACCGGCAAGACGGTGGCAGAGAACCTGGCGGGCGTGGTCAACCGGGACCCGGAGATCATCCGCCCCATCGAGGCTCCCTATTCCAAGACCGGCGGCATCGCCGTGCTGAAGGGCAACCTGGCCCCCGACGGCTGCGTGGTGAAGCAGTCCGCTGTGGCCCCGGAGATGATGGTCCACGAGGGCCCTGCCCGGGTGTTCGACAGCGAGGAGGACGCCATCCAGGCCATCTATGCCGGCAGGATCGTGGCCGGCGACGTAGTGGTCATCCGCTACGAGGGCCCCAAGGGCGGTCCCGGCATGCGGGAGATGCTCAACCCCACCTCCGCCATCGCGGGCATGGGCCTGGATAAGGATGTGGCCCTCATCACCGACGGCCGCTTCTCCGGCGCCACCCGGGGGGCTTCCATCGGCCATGTGTCCCCCGAGGCGGCCTCCGGCGGACCCATCGGTCTGGTGGAAGAGGGTGACCTCATCGCCATCGACATCCCCGCCCACTCCATCACCCTGAAGGTGTCCGACGAGGAGCTGGAGGTCCGGCGGGCCAAGTGGGTCTGCCCCGAGCCCAAGATCAGGACCGGCTATCTGGCCCGGTACGCCAAAATGGTTTCCTCTGCCGACCGGGGGGCCATCCTGGAGTAAACAGCGCGATACAAATAGCCCGGACGCGGCCTCCGCCGTGTCCGGGCTATTTCTGCTCTGTGTCCCTTTGATATTCAGAAGAGGCCTGCGGTGATGCGCCCGCCCTCCGCCCCCGCACGGGAGGCGGCGTCCCGGTGGAACATGGTACAGACACGTTCCTGCAAGAATATGCTGTGCGGAGAGGGTCCCATACAGGGACGGCCTCAGCAGGCAGGCGGGCACATCACAGCAGGTCCCCATGGTAGGATATCCGTTTTCTCCCGTCTCATCCCCTCGGGCCGCTGTCTGGGGATAAAAATGGGCACAGTTTCCCCAAAATCCCATTATTTGTATTTCAACGTCCCACATAGCCCCCGGTTTCCCCCTTCTATGAAATCATTTTTAATAGAAAGAGGGATCGATCATGGCAAGCAGACACACTGAACATTATGGGTTGAGCCAGTGGGAGGCTTCGGACAAAGTGGAGCGGACCGACTTCAACGCGGACAACGCCGCGGTGGACGGGGCGCTCCACGCGCTGGCACAGTCCAAGGCGGAGACCGCCGTCCTCTCCCAGCTCTCCGGCCTTGTGGCCCAGAAGGCGGACCAGACCGCCCTGGAGGCGCTGGAGGGGCGGCTGGACAGCAAGGCGGATCAGGAGGGCCTGAGCGGCGTGGAGCGCCGCCTGTCAGCCGTGGAGGGCTCCATGCCCCGCACCGCCTTCGGCAGCTACACCGGAAACGGGACCAGCGGCCCGGAGTCCCCTGTCTCCCTCGCCTTTTCCTTCCCGCCCCAGCTTTTGGCGGTGCGCCGCTCTGGCTCCTCCGCCGACCGCTCCGGCCTGCTCCTCCTCCGGGGCGTCACCCAGGGCGGCGGCCTGGGGCACATCGACTTCTATGTCAATGTCACCTGGTCGGGAAATCAGGTTTCCTGGTACACCTCAAAGGACAACCCCTCCACCCAGATGAATTCTGAGGGTGTGGAGTATTTTTATTTTGCCATTGGGTAAAACAGATATCGCTCTTTCATGAGAGGAAACACCCCCGGGCAGATGCCCGGGGGTGTAATGATTCCTGTTTTATCCGGTTGGATAATTAGGTCTCAATGCTCAGATTAGCAGTCACGTCGCCGGTCACGTTTCCGATGGTCACTTCCACCTCGGCGGTAGCGACCACAGGAGCTACATAACTGCCATTCTCCTTGTAGAACACGGTATCAGCGGTCCAGTCAGAGGCTTCCGCCACTTCATACTTACCCGCATTCTCCACATAGAGAGTTCCATCCGCAATCGCAATCAGGAACTTGCCGCGATCAGAGAATTTTCCGCTCCCATCGGCACCATCGGCGTCAGAGACAACGTAGGGCTCGCCACTCTTAGCGACTCCCTTGGTCGTTACACCAGAGACTTTCACCTCAGTTTTGTCGCTCTCGATCTTCTTCCCAGCGGCCTGCGCAGCGGCAGTCCGCTGCTGCATGGTGACGGTAAACCCGTCCATGCCAGTTTTGATCTGAGCAGGGATCTCGCTGGTAAACTCCCAGCCAGCAGGAGCATTCAGGGTCAGGTCATAGCTCTGATAGTCATAGGAAACAGTCAGAGTTCCGTCCACCAGGGCGCGGACATAATAGGTGGTGCCGGCCTTGGTCACAGTATTGCCTTCGCCGTCGACAGAGACAGTGGCAACAGTCTTGTTGGCGTCAGTTCCAGTGGGAACCACAGCCAGGGTGGTGTCCACAGGCACAGTGACGGTCTGGCCATTCACATAAGAAGTTCCATTGACGGTAACAACAGCGTCGGTCAGATTCAGGGTCAGGGTCGCCTGAGTGGCGGCAACGGGCTCAACCTCAGCCTTAACCTCTTCATTCTTGGTGACCTTGTTCAGAGTCACGGTGCGGGTCTCAGTGCCCTTGTTGTCAGTCCACTGATAGCCGGTCTTGGGAGTCATCTTCACGGTGACATCCAGGTTCTTCTCGGTCAGGACCAGGCTCTTATTAGTCTCGCTGTTGCCGTTCTCATCGGTGATGGTGTACTCCACCTTGTCGCCATTGCTTACACTCACGGTGTAGGCAACGGGGGCATCGGTGCCCTTGACCTCAGTGATGCACACGCCCATCAGGATCTTGCCGTCCAGGACATAGGTGACCTTGTCGTTGCCGTCGTCCTTGATGCGGCCGATGGTGGACTTGGTCAGGTCGTCGCCGTCGAAGCGGGCAACCACCACGTCCTCGTCATAGGCGTAGGTCTTATAGTTCTGGCCGGCGGCATCGCCGATGCCGATGACCTCGTCGTCCTCGCCCTCGGTGCCGACACCATTATCCACGTGCCAATCGGTGAAGATATTGTCATAGTCGGTGACAAAGCCGTCCTTGTTGTAGGTCAGGCCGCTGAGCACCTTGATATCGTCGGTCCCGATGGTCTTGAAGAAGTCATAGGCGTCGCCGTCGCGGACCTTCAGCTTGACGATCTCGCCGCCGACCATGGCCTGGTACTCATAGTACTTGGTGTTGGTCTCGTTGTCCTTCTGGGCCTTGGCGCCGGTGTCGCCCACCACGAAGATGACTTCGTCGTCGCCGTCCACGTTGGCGTTCTCGATGTAGACCACCTTGGCCACGCCGCCCTTGTCGAAGACAACGGCGTTGGTGTCCGCGTCACCCTTCACGTCGGGCACATTCTTGATGCCGGTGTAGACGGTGTAGTCGTCGCCGTCGTACAGCAGGAAGATGGTGCTGCTGTTGGCATAGTAGTCGTCGGCCGCAAAGATCTTCATGGCGGAGGTGCCGGACTTGATCTCCAGACCGTTGGCGTTAAAGGTATTCTCGTTCAGGTCGATGCGGTTGTCGCTTCTCTTGGTCAGAGTGTACAGGCCGTCGCTGTCCTTGGAGTAGGACACGATGTAGCCCTCCAGAGCCTCACGGGCCTTCTGAGTGCTATCATACTTGTCCGTGCTGTCGGAATCCAGGTCCACCTTCAGCTTGGTGGCGTCGGTGAGCAGCAGGGTGGCGCCGAAGTCGGCGTCATCGCCGTACTTGTCGTTGGCGGAGCCAACGCCCACCACGTAGGCGTAATCCTGAGCCACGGCGTCAGCGTCCAGATGGATCACATAGCCATAGGCGTCCAGATAGGCCACGGTCTCGGCGTCCACATCATCGGTGTCCAGCTTGTCGCTGGCATCCATGTTCTTGGAGTAGGAGTAGCTGGTGCCGTCCAGGGAGAAGTTGTCCTTGTCCTTCACCTTGGTGACAGTGCCTTCCACGGACTCAGCCTTGACAACAGACTGGATCTCGTCGTTGGCGTAGGTGTAGACGACCACGTCGTCCTCCGCAAAAGCGGTGGTAGCAAACTCGTCGTCGCTGGCATCGGCGGGGCCGTCCACCAGGTCGGACAGGGTGATGGTGCCGTCCTTCTCATCGACCTTGTAGACCTCAGCCACATAGCTGTCGATGACGGAGACGGTAACTTCCTTCTCCTTGGAGTCAACATAGACCTGAGTCAGAACGCCGTTGCCGGTCACGTTCTCGCCAGCGGCCTCCTTCAGGAAGCAGTCAGTGCTGGTACGGTTGTCATACAGGTCGTTGCCGTCGAAGGAGTACTCATTGGCCTCGCCGTTGGTGTAAACGGTCCAGTCATAGTCCTGAGCGGCAGTGCGGCCCACATCGTTGTACAGGGTCTTGGAAGAGACCTTGGCAGTGTAGGTGTGGGTAGCGGTGTCGGCCATGCTGATGATGATGTCGTCGTCAGCGATGCCCTTGTAGCTGTCGGGGATGTTGCCCTCGTCGTCCAGAGACACGTTGGCCAGGGAGCCGGTGCCCCACACGGTGCTGGGACGGCCGAAGTCATCCTCGTCATTCATGTACACCAGGTCGAAGTTCTTGTAGCCCAGGGTCTGCTTGTAGTCGAACTTCACGCCGTTGGCCCAGGTGCTGCCGGTGTTGAAGTAGATGTTGAAGGTGTCGTTGTACTCAACGGTGACAGCCTTGGTCAGGGCGTTGAACACCAGCTCGGCCACGTTGTCGCGGGTCAGGCCGGCATTGGCGGTCAGCTTCAGATCGCCGTACATGCCCAGCTCAGTGCCCTTGGCGGTGGCGGCCAGCATCCAGTCGTTGCCGAAGTCAGTGGCGCTCTGGAAGTAGCCCAGAGTGCGGCACAGCATCAGCACGGCCTGCGCGGTGGTCACGGTGGCGCTGGGGTCGAACTTGCCGTCGCCCACGCCGGCCACGATGCCCAGGCTGGCGCACAGGTTCACATAGCCCTCCGCCCAGTCGGGGACGTCGGTGAACACGCTGGTCTCCGCGAACTGGTTGACGTTCACACCGGCGCCATACAGCATGGTGCAGATGATGACCGCCATCTCGGCGCGGGTGACTACGTTCTCGGGACCAAAGGACCCGTTCTCGTAGCCGTCGAACACGCCGATCTCGGCGGTGACCGCCACGGCGTCCTGATTGACGATCTTATCCTTATCGGTAAAATCGTCGATGCCCTTAGCGCTGGTTCCGACCATCATCATGCCCAGGAGCATGGCGGAAGCCAGAGCAACGCTGAGAGCGCGCTTCAGGTTTCTCATTGGATATTCCTCCTTTTATATTTGGCAAATGAGAGCTATTTTCTTGAATTTTAGGGGTTTTACCAAAATCAGGAAAGTACAACACTTCTGACACAGGAGGAATTGGTTATAAAAAGGGGAAGATTAATGGAAAAATCCATGAGATTCTACCCAAAAAGTTTCCCTGGTAGACATTTGGTAGACACATGAAAACAGGAGGGGCGGCGAGGCCCTGAAACTCCAGGCTCCCGCCGCCCTTTTTTGGTAGACTTTTGGTAGACATCGCGCTTTTTGTCAAGAATATGATTGGAGCTCTTACAATTATAATATGCTGTTTTTCATTTGCAAGGGACCTCAATCTCCTTCTGCCATGTGGTAACCCACACCTACCTCAGTAAAAATATACTGGGGTTTCGCCGGGTTCTTTTCTAGTTTGCGACGGATCTTTGCCATATTGGCCCGCAGATTTTGAGTATCTCCTACAGCATTCGGCCCCCAGATCTCTCGAATGATAAAATCATATGTCAAAACTTTTCCGGCATATTGGGTCAACAGAGCAACGATCCTATACTCACTCTGAGTCAGATGCACGTTCTCTTCTCCCAGCCATACCAGATGGCTGTCAAAATCGACTCGCAGCCGGCCACACCGGTAGATCCCTGTACGCGCCAATCCAGGATCGGCGGCTTGCGTCCTGGTATGGCGCAGAGCGGTGCGGATACGCGCCAGCAGTTCTCCTCCGCCGAAAGGTTTGGTCAGATAGTCGTCCGCGCCAAGATCCAATGCTTCGATCTTGTCTCGTTCTCTGGTCCTGGCAGATACCACTATAATTGGAACAACGCTCCACCCTCGAATACGTCGGATGATATCCACTCCATCCATATCTGGGAGCCCCAGATCCAGAATAATCAAGTCAGGGCAGTAGGCGTCAAGCATCTGACACGCCTCTGTTCCGGTATAGGCCTTGATGACATCATATCCATTGGCTGTCAGGACCGTTCCGATCAGATAGTTGATACTTTTTTCATCTTCGATCACTAAAATTTTATCCTTTATGACCGCCATACTGCCGTTCCTCCTTTAAGGGAAGCGTGAACCAAAACTCCGTGCCTCCCTCCAGCTGATTTCTGCCTTCAAAATTTCCTCCGTGCACCTTGATAATATCGCGGCAGACGATCAGCCCAATGCCCATATTGTGTTTTTTATCTCCAGAACTGGTATCTGCCAATTCCATATAGTCCCCGCATAGATGCTCCAACTTTTCCTGCGGGATCCCCGCCCCGTCGTCACTGACAGAAAAACGGACCCAGTGCTTTCCCGCATCTACCCGAATCCGGATCTTCTCCGCCATCCCATGGATCACCGCATTTTCCATCAGGTTGTATAGCACCTGCTCGATCAGCATCGCATCCATAGGCACTTCCAGCAGGACGTCAGGCACCTCTACTTCCACTGTGGTATTGGGGAAGTGCTTTTGGAATTTTTCCATTACCTCACCCACTACTTCCTCTGGCATCTCCGGACTCTTTTTCAAGTGGTAAGACGCCCCGCCTACACGGGTGATAGACAATAAATTTTCTACCATACGGATCATCCACTCTGCTTCACTGCACACATTGCGGAGCAGGGTCCTGTTCTCCTCATCGCTCAGACAATTTCCCGGACTGAGGATCGCCTCTGCTGATCCGATGATGGAAGTCAGCGGAGTCCGCAGGTCATGCCCCACTGCCCGGAGCAGATTGGCGCGCAGTCGCTCCCGCTCCGCCTCGATCTGGGCCTCCTCCTGCTCTTTGATATGGGTAGTAAGCGCGCTGGTCACGATAGAGACACTAAACAGTGTGACAAATGTGAATGGGTAACCAGCCCCCCGCAGCTCAAACCGGTAATAGGGTTCCATAAAGGCATAATTCACGACCACTGCGGCGATCAGGCTCGCCGTCATCCCATAAAAATATCCATTGGTAGAACGGGCCACCACCAAGACACCTGTCACAAAAAGCAAGGCTGCATGGCAGTCATCCGCCCCTACGGGCTGGAGCAGCAGACCCAGGTCCAATACCACCGCCATGGTCACCACTAAAATCACGCTGTCCTGCCAGCAGAGGGGACACATCCGCCTTATCTTACCGAGCACAGGCCCACCTCCCCCCTTTCTAACCGGGTCAAAGTCAGTATATCATGGAACGCTGAAGCGTTCAAGCCGGACGTATAAGTGCAAAAATGCCAGACAGCCCCCGATCAGGGGCTGTCTGGACATTGGCCGCGCCTCACAGCGTGGGGATCCCTGTATCAAATTTGGGGCAGCGGACCCGGACTGTCTTCAAATCATTGACTACCTGACTGATCTGAATGTCACAAGTCGCACTTAGCAAACGGTATGCATCCGGAAAATCCAGTTTCAGTTTTTTCTCCAGAAAGGCAACTGTATCAGATACCGCCAATCGAATAGCATCGTCCAAAGTCACAGCGGATGCTGTAAAATAGAGGGCTTCCACTGTCTCGATGACCGGTCTGCTCACCGGCCGGTCCTTGTAAAGCGTGGTTTTGAGACAGATCCGGCCGGGTGTCTCGATCCCGGTCCCGCTTAATTCCCCGTCACCCATACAGGCGTGCAGGTCCCCCACTGCCAGGCCGGCTCCTGGGACCGACACAGGAAGATAGACACGGGCCCCCGCCTTCACCATCTTCGTATCCATATTAGAGCCGTGATCCCCCGGCACTGCACAGTGGATATCCAGCCCAGGTCTGGGGGCTACCCCGCACACGCCCACCATTGGGGTCAATGGGAGACGGATCTTGTCAGAAAAGCAGGCAAATCCATCCTCAATGGGAATCACCTTAGTGTCAGCCTCTGTGATCCGGTCCCCCAGTACGCCCAATCCCTTTGAGGTCACCATAACCCCCTGTCTGCCGAGCTCAATGGCCAGGATCTCCACACACAGGGTATCTCCCGGCTTGGCACCCCGCACCTCGATCGGCCCAACAGAGCAGTCCATGATCGTGATATCGATATCCGGACGCTTTACCGAGGCGTCTGTGATCTGGCCGCTGTAACAGTCATCTGTCTCCACCCAGAAGGTCTCCCCATCCTCGACGCTATATTGACAGGGATGCTCCGCATTGAAGCTGAAGATCACTTTGTCTTTGGGAATGACACGCATTGCATTTTCCTCCCTCTTTTACCAGCCTGAGGGCAGGATCCCCACCAGATCCAAAACCGCATAGAGGGCTGCCGCACAGAAGAGCGTGATGATGAGCACCTGGACCCACCGCGCAGAGTACCAGCCGCACTTCCAGGGCGGCTCCATGTCGCCGTTTTTCCGGGCACTGTTTACCATCAGCGCAGGCAGAATGGACATAATGACACCACCGAAGGTCCCAGCCAGGTAAATGGCGTCTACAAAGCTGACCAAGCCGCTGTAAGCTAAAATGAATGGAGGCAGAGCCACACATGCCAGCGAGATCAGGCGGGTCGGCACATGATTCTCGCTCTTGAACTTGAACATGTCCACAATGTTCGTCAGCATAGAGCCGCCCACTGCCCAGTAAGAGGTCATCATGGCGCACAGGGCAAAAATGTTGGCTACAAACATTGCCCAGCTGCCCAGCGCCTGGCCCCAGGCGAGCGTCGCTACCTCCGTGACATTGTCCGGTCCAGTAAGGGAAATGACAGCCAGAGGGACCAGCGCCAGCAGTATCCCGGTGATCAGCATGCCGATGGTGACCGCTTTGGGCAGTGCGCGAGCATTATGCCGCAGGCCGCGGGCCAGTTCAGGGACTGCATACTGGGCGATATAGCAGAAGATCGCCACGTTGAACACAGGCACCGCATAGGTCCAGTTGGTGTAGATCGCCTGGCTGATATCCGCTTTCCCAGATAAGAAGGAGACCCCGATAATAACGGCCAGCAAAACGATCATGCCGGTACTGATAAATTTTTCTGCCAGGCCGGTTGCTTTCAGTCCCAGCCACACTACTACTACGGCCGGCACAGTAAAGATCAGGCTTCCAAGTGTGGGGGAGATCCCCAGCAGCTCAGCCAAAATTTCTCCGCTGCCGCTGGTATAGGAGATCATGCAACCAATGGAGTTGGCGCACACAGAAATAAAGACCAGTACCGCCCCCAATTTTCCCACATATCGTTCTGCCAGCCCCGGCAGCTGCATGGGCTTTTTCGTGCGGAGGGTAGTCTCAGCCACATACAGCATGGAGACCGTCGTAAATACCCCCGCGATAATAAGCCACATCAGCAGGATAGGCCATCCGGCCTTCCGGGAGGAATAAGCCAGTCCTAAAATACCGGCTCCGATATTTGCACCCACGATGATCATAGCTGCTTCCCAGAAGGTCAGCTTCTTCACGCTGAGTGCTCCTTCCTCTGTAATGACAACATTACTTTTTTCTTCGCCCATGTTCATCTCTCCTCAGCTTTTATTTTTTGCCGGAGTGGTATGATCTCATTATAGAAAGTCGGGCTCCAAAATTCAATTGATTTAGTTCACAATATTTTCACTAATTTTTATATAATAGCAACATAATCGCAACATTCATTTTCTGCTTTTTGTCTCCTTACAGGCCGCAGGCATAAAAAGCGCCCCTTAAGAGGCCCGAAAAGGGGAGAGATCCCAAACTTTTCAGGGCCCCTTAAGGGGCTGTCTGCTTGCATTTCTTTCAGGTCCTCTGGGCCCTGGCCGGGTCTCCGGCCCTCTTGGGAGGAAGCCCCGCCCATGCTGGGGACCAGCCAGACGCGGACCGGTGACGGCGGGACGGGTCATTCTGCTGTTCAGCACTCACCGGCCGCCAAATCCGCCGCCGCGGCCACCGCCGCCGCCAAAGCCACCTCCGAATCCTCCGCCGCGGCCACCGAAGCTTCCGCCACGACCGCCGAAGCTCCCACCAAAGCCTCCGCCGCGGGAACCGCCGAAGCCTCCGCCGCGGCTGCCGCCGAAGGAGCCTCCGAAACCACCGCTGCCGCCAAATCCGCCGCCACGTGATCCTCCGCTCCGCGGACGGCTGCCGCCGCCGATCCCGCCAAATCCACCGGGGTCACCTGGTCCTCTGGGCCCTCTCGGACCTCCGGGCGGTGGCGGCGGAGGACGGTGCCAATGGCGCCGGTACCAGCCGTATCCCGGACCATGCCAGAAGAGGATAGGCCGGAACACATAGGGTGGGGAGGCCACCCCATAAAAACGTGCCCGGTAGCTGTTGTAGCGCGCCCGGTCGATGGCGGAGAGCACCATCAGGGCCGCCACCAGAAGGACCAGCAGGGAGATCACCCCCATGGTCCGCTCATTGACCTGGTAGCTCCCTCCCCCTCCGGCGTTGCCCAGTCCGAAGTTGTCTATATATACCTGGTTCATCTCCGCAAAGAAGGACAGCACACCCTCTTCAAAGCGCTGGGCACCGAAGTTGCTGGAAAGCATCCCATCCAGCCGGGAAGTCACACTGCTGGTCAGGATGGTGGAGAAGTCGTTGCCTGTAGCCACGTAATAGAGCTCGTCATCCACCGCAGCCACCAGCAGGGCGTCGCCCTGGCCCAGGCCGATCTGGGTCCCCTGGTCGTAAGCATAGCTTTCGATGTCCTGCCCATCCAGGCTGTCCACCATCAGTACGGCGATCAGACTGTTGTACCGATAGTCCCAGTTGGCGTTATAGAGGCTGATCTGCTCCTCTGCGGAGGAGGACAGCACCCCGGCCTGATCTGAGATCCAGGTGTCATACTCCGACGTGGACAGGGAGGTGTCCAGCGCGCCGGAGGCACTGTTGGATGTGTCTGTGGGCAGTCCGGGGACGGGAGCCCGCAGCTGACCCACGCCGATAGCCGCCACGACCATGATCACAGTCAGCGCTATGGCCACCCAAGTCTTTTTCAAAAAGTTCATCGTTTCACCTCACGCAGCGGGACAGGACCGCCGGCCTCAGCCTCTCAGCTCCAGCAGCTTCTGCTTCAGCTCGCCCTCAATGCGGCCCAGCTCCAGCTCGGCCTCCTTCCGCTTCTGGCTGCCCTCCTGCTGGATCTTCATCACCTCGTCCAGGGTGGAAATCAGCTGCTGGTTGGTGTGCTGGAGGGTCTGGATATCCACCACGGAGCGCTCAGATTCCCGGGCGGTCTCGATAGTGCCCATCTTCAACAGGTCCGCGTTCTTCTGGAGCAGCTGGTTGGTCATGTCGGTAACTGCGGACTGGGCGGCCGTGGCCTGGCGGCTGTGCTCCAGCCCCAGGGCCAGCACCATCTGGCTCTTCCACAGGGGGATGGTGTTGACCAGGGAGGACTGGATCTTCTCCAGCATCAGGGTGTCGTTGTTCTGGATCAGCCGAGTCTGAGGGCCCATCTGGATGGAGATCATCCGGGTGAGCTCCAAATCGTGGAGCTTCTTCTCAAAGCGGTTACACAGGTTGGCATAGTCGTTGTATTTCTGTGCGTCCTCCTGGGCCCCGGTCTCGGCGGCCTTCTTCTTCAGCTCCTCCAAGTCGTGGGCCCGGACATGCTCCAGCCGCTTTTTCCCCGCGATGATATACATAGTCAGCTCTTTGTAGTATTTGGTGTTGAGGTCATACATCTGGTCCAACATGGCGATGTCCTTCATCAGCACCACCTGGTGGTTCTCCAGCACCCGCACGATCTTGTCCACGTTGACCTCGGCCTTGGCGTAGCTCGTCTTCATGGCCTCCAGTTTATCCCGCTTCTTTTTGAAGAAGCCCAGGAAGCCGCCCTCGTCTTCCTCCTTGCCGAAGCCCTTCAGTTCCACCACTAGAGAGGACAGGGCCTCCCCTACCTCGCCTAGATCCTTGGTCCGCACGTTGTTCAGTGCGTTTTCCGAGAAGCCGGCGATGTTCTTCTGGGCGGCGGCGCCGTACTGGAGCACCACGCTGGAGTCGGTGATGTCGATCTTCTGGGAGAACTCATCCACCATCTTCCGTTCCGCCTCCGTGAGCTGGCTCTCATCCAGCTTGACGGCGTGAGCGTCCCGCTCCTTCTGGGCTGCGGCCTCGTCAGCCGGGTCCGCCGCTGCAGGCTCGAGGGTCAAGGTGGGGGCCTCCGGGGCGGCCGGTGCCGCGGCCGCAGCGGTGTCCGCCTCCGGCGTCAGAGTCAGCTGAGGGGTCATATCCAGATTGTCGCTCATTGTCGTTTCCTCCTGTATCGTCACGTTTCTGATCTCATTGTCCTAGATATCACGGGACCTCGGTCCCCGCTTTCCAGAAGTCATATCCCGTCAGCACGGCCATCTCCATCGCCCCATGATCAGTTTCTCCACCTGTTCCACGGCCTCCCCCACTCTTCTCGGCTCACAGCTCCAGGGTCACGCCTCCGTCTCCGTCCTTCTTCTGGCCGCCCAGCCCCTCCCGCTGGAGCATCTGCTCCATGACGGTGATATCGGTAGAGATGTCCAGTGCCTCATCCCCGAACAGGGCGTCCAGCTGCCTGTCAAAAGCCTGGGAGATGGTAGCCATCATCTGCTCCACCTTCTTCTTGGTGGCGTCGATATTTTCCCCCGAGATGCCGGCCGCATCCATACGGTCATAGGCATTCAGGATCTTCAGGGTGGTGGGCAGATAGTAATCCAGAAACCGGCGGATCTGGGGCAGCTTTTTAGGCTGCTTCACCACCAGGTCGATGATCTTCCGGGTGACCTCCTCCAGATGATCGATCTGGGCGGATATCCCCTCGTCCTCGATGCTGTCGTTGAGGCGGCGCATCTCACCCACCGCCCGGTCCCGCTCTTTGATGAGGGCGTCGATCTCCGGATCGCCGGTACTTTTAGGAGGTTCCTTCTTCTCGGGCTCCTCCTGTTTGTTCTCCTCCGGCTCTCCGGGCACCTCATACACCTTATTGGGGAAGAGTCCCTTCCCCACGATGAAGGCCGCCGCCGACAGCGCCCCGCACAGCAGGTAATGGACCGGCTGGTACAGTGGGAACAGCAGCGCATAGGCCAGCCAGACCGCACCCACCAGATAGATGGGGACCACCGACCGCTTTACATGTTTTGCCATATCTGAACTTCCTCCACTTCCGCAGGCCGGCCCCTTCCCCGGTCCGGCCTGCAAAGCTGCCTTCATATGTCCTGTTGTGAGATATTGTACCCCCACGGAGATGGGGTGTCAAGGAAATTAGCCGCAACTTCCGGCCGTCCAATCTGTGGTCTCAATTTTTTACATTCTCTGCGCCCTTTTCTAGAAAGACGAGAAATGCCGCCCCAAGTGGGGCGGCATTTCTCTGAAAAAACACACACAAGAAGGAAGTGCGGGGCAAACTTAGGCGTTGTGGGACTTGGAGTGGCTGGGGGCGACGTACTGGCCGTTCTCCTTCTTGACCAGCTTGCCCTCCTTGACCAACTCGTTGGGGCTGTAAATGTCATTGATGTTCCAGCAGCCGGGGGTGGGCACCACGATGTTCTCCATGGGGGCCTCCACCAGGAAGGGCTTGCCGGCCTTGTTGGCCTCGATGGCCTTCTCCAGGGCGGGCTTGAACTCGTCGGCGGTAGAGCAGCGGATGGAGTCCACGCCGTAGGCCTTGGCCACGTCGGCCCAGCAGGGGCTGTAGGACTCCCCATCGGGAGTGTGGAACACAGTGCCGAACTTGGTCTTGTAGTTGGCGTTCTCCAGGCCGGCGATGGTGCCGAAAGCGGAGTTGTTCATGACCACCCAGGTGCAGGCGATGCCCTTCTCCACGGCAGTAGCCATGCAGGTGGGGTTGACGCCGAAGCCGCCGTCGCCGGTGAGGGTCAGCACGATCTTATCGGGGGCAGCCAGCTTGCCGCCCAGGACGGCGGAAGCGCCGAAGCCCATGGTAGCCAGACCGGAGGAGTGGTGGATGGTGCCAGGAACGGTGATATCGAACTCCTGGGCCACGCCGTTCTTGTTCCAGCCCACATCGGTGAAAATGATGGCGTCCTCGGGGATGACCTCCTTCACGTCCTTCAGGATGCGCTGGGGAG
>NZ_JANGBZ010000021.1:0-52527 GCF_024462915.1 Clostridium sp. DFI.5.61 | reverse complement strand
CTCCTCAATTTTGCTTTATTTCCCTATTGACTTTTTATTTGCAGACTTCGTCCTGAAGTTTTTGGAAGCGATCCAAAAACACATGTTTTGGCGTTAAAATGTACTCGACGATACGATATACTGCACAGATTGTCATCATTGCCCCCATGACGATCATGGGCAGCGCATAGTAATAGGCTTTGGTGAACGGAAGACCTCCCTGGGGCAGCTTGGTCACTTGGAGGCCAAAAAGTGTGATTCCCCCAGAAACGAAAACCAGTGACGTGATTGCCACAACCACGTGCGGGATGAACATGAAAAAGAGCTTCCCGGTACGATTGATGAATTTTAAAAAGAAGTGGATAACTGCATGCTCATTAGTCCAATAGCATACAACTGTGCCGAGAGCTGAATACCACACCAGCAGTGCAATGATCATTTCATCGAACCACCAGATGGGGCTGCTAAACACGTAACGCATAATGACATTTAGGAACATGGCGCCGATGAACATAACAGAAGCCAGCGAACCAACGACTGTAGTGAACATAATGCAGCGGTCAAGCACACGCCATACCTTTCCCAGTGCACCTTCAGGAATATATTGTCCTTCCATAAAATTACCTCCTATCCAAGTTGTATCTCCTTAAGGCACGCTTTCCACCTCTCCTATCCTGTGCATCATATTTTTCGTCTGGTTATAAAGTTCGCAATAGAGTTTGTAATAACGCTCGTACTGACGGTGCCGTTCTTGGTCCGGCTGATAAATTCGGGCGGTGGTAATGACTTCGTTGAGCTGCCGGAAGCTGTTGAAACGGCCTGTCCCAAGTGCGGCCATCAGCGCGTCTCCAAATGCAGCTCCCACAGACACTTCCGAAACGCTGATGGGCAATCCGATGATATCGGATACGATCTGCATCCATACGGCACTCTTAGTCCCGCCGCCGACAGCCATAAGCTTCTTGAGCGGAAGATCGTGGTCTCTCAGCACTTCCAGGTGCTGACGTACGGAATAACCAACGCTTTCCAAAGCCGAGCGATACAAATGTTTTCTTGTATGAGAAAGTGTTAACCCAAAAATCATTCCCCTGGCTTTGGGATCGTTGATAGGAGTTCTCTCACCCGCAAAATAAGGCAGTGTAATCAGGCCCTCGCTTCCTGGGGCGATTTCTTCGATTCCCTCCGGCATCCTTGCAAATGCGTTTTTCCCGCCCTGCTGTTCTTCCTGCAGATAGTCCGAAAACAGGATGTCCCGATACCACTGCGTCATGGCACCGCAGGTATTGGTGCCGCCGGCCAGGCTGTATGTACCTGGAATCAGAAAGTTATTGCCGCGCATGCGTTCATCCTGAACAGGTTTTGCGCTACAGTAGTAAAGAAACAGGGTCGAGCCAAACTGAATCATCATGTCCCCCGGCGCAAGCACGCCGGTACTGATCGCTTCTGCAGAAGAATCCCCCGTCCCGGTAATCACGGGAGTGCCCTCTGCAAGTCCTGTGGCCAAGGACGCTTCTTTGGTCACAAAACCAGCTATGTCGCTGGCCGGCATAGTCTGCGCCAGCTGCTCCGGACTGCAATAAAGCTGGCACTCCTCCTCACAAATGCTGCCATCCTTTCGATACAAAGGGCGAAACGAGGCTTGGCTTAGAAATTGGTCTATCACATATTTTCCGGTCAGTCTCGCAACAAGATAGGATGAGCCGGTCAGGAATTTATAGGTGCGCTTATAAATCTCAGGCTCGTGATGTTTGATCCATAAAATTTTTGCCGCTACGTCGCCGGTGCAAATGGGCCGTCCGAACAGGCGATTCACCTCTTCTGTGCCATAGTAGTTTGTTAGCCATTCAATTTCCTCCTGTGCACGGGAATCAATGCCGTAAAGGATGGCTTTCCGAAGGGGCTTACAGGTTTCATCTACCGGCAGACAATCAGACCCGAGTGTACTGATCCCAAGCGCTGCGATCTCTTTTGCCTCCACTCCAGAGTCTCGAATCAGGGTGTTAGCAACAATGCAGAGGTCATGCCACCAGACACGTTCTGCGTCATGCTCATATTGACCGGGCTTGGGGTGTTCCATACTATGCTTTATGGAGCTCTGGAGGACGATTCTGCAGTTCCGGTCGATCAGAAGCCCTTTTGTCTCTGATGTCCCCACATCGATTCCCATGTAATAAGGAGCATTTCCAGTACTCATGACAAATTCCTTTATTTTGTAGCGCGGTATGCACGCACAGCATCCATGAATTCGACGACACGCTGCAGTTCCACCTGATTTTCAAATTTTCCGTCTTTCTTAAATGCTGTGCCCACACAGACTCCATCCACAACGCTGAGCTTCTGTGCCACATTCTGTGCAGTACAGCCAGTATTGCAAAAAACAGGGACACTGTCAGCAACCGCCTTGACATCCTTCAGGATATCATCGTCTGTCTCAGAACCGGCACTGACACCAGATACGCAGAGTCCATCAGGAAAACAGTGGAAAAGGATGGACTTAGTGATCTTCTGGAGGCTGCGTTCTGCAAGGTAAACATCCGACTCCGGGTTTACCTTGAACAGCATCTTAATATCTGTATGGTTCAAATAAAGGCGACGGCGGACCGCCTGAGCTACATCCGTGTTTATGATACCCGCTTCACTCAAGTAGGCACCGGTAAATGCTGCGCGAACAAACTGCGCATTGGTAGCCACGGCCAAATCAATAGCCGCCATGGGATTGGACGCGATATTCACACCGTAAGGAACTGCGATCTCACTGCGCAGTTCGCCAATCACACGAGCCATAGAGGCAACCGTGACATAATCGACTTTGCGCTGATAAGGAAGGCTGAACTCATTGGCAAACAGGATACCATCCACCCCGCCGTCTTGGAGCGCATGCAACTCCCTTCTGGCAATGTCGATCACATTCTGGAGTCCACCTTCTTTGTCAAACAACGGATCTCCTGGCAGGGCACGCAGATGAAGCAGCGCGATTACAGGCTGCTTCACTCGAAACAGGTCTTCAGTCCACATATATTTCACCTTCACTTTTCGTTTTGTGGATTTCCCACGCAATTTGTCTTGTTTGTATTTAATACAATATACCTTTCTCTTTGGGATGTCAATACAGGTCCCCCCTTATAAAAATTTGTATCTTTGTTGTTTTTTACATTTTTCATCGTCTATATTTGTTCAATTTTAGTTTATATTGTCGTTCTTTGCATATTATTAATAGCTTTTTGAAAAATCAAAAAATATAAATAATACTTTTTCATAAGGGTATTTACTTTTTCATCTCTTTCATATATAATACAAATAAGCAACAAAAGTGTAAATGGAAGGAAGCTTATGCAAACAACTACAATGTCAGGCCCCCTGTATCTGCAAATCAAAGATACACTTCTGGCGCAGATAAAATCCGGAGTTTATACCTGCGGGCAGCAGATACCAACAGAAAGTGCTCTTGCGGATATCTTTTCCGTCAGCAGAGTTACCATCCGGAAAGCATTGAAAGAGCTTGAACAGGATGGCCTGCTGATTCGTCATCGCGGACGAGGCACTTTTGTAGCAGATCATTCTCTCCGCAGAAACATTTCGGAAAACTCAAGCTTCACACAGATCTGTCAGTTTGCAGGTCTAGTCCCAGGGGCACGTACAATCAAGTCAGTCATTGAAGACGCCACTGACTCAGATGTAAAGGAACTGGGTATCGAAGCAGGCTCAAAAGTTGTAGTACTGGAGAGAATTCGATATGCAAACGATAAGCCGGTCGCTATCGAATTTTCCCGCTTCCCGGAACGGTTCTCTTTTCTTATTGAAGAGGATTTAAATGACACATCCCTGATTATGGTCCTGGCCGAAAAGTACCACATTCGTTTTACCGGGACAGGAACAAAAACCTTGAAGCAGGTCTATGCTACCTATGAGCAGGCAAAGTACCTCTCTCTTTCCAAAGGATATCCGCTCATTTCTATCGCGTGCGTATCCTACGATGCATCGGGAGCACCGTGCCACCGCTCTTTGCAACTAATTGTTGGGGATAGATTTGAACTCTATTTCTGAGAAAACTGATAACAAATTTACTTTCTCTCATAAAATGACTTGCTGCATATTATTTGCCTTCCTGCGCCGGGCCTTCTATGGCATCATCCCAGTCAGTACGTTCCTCTGCGGGTCATAGCGATGATTCCCTTACGTTGTATGCACTCCGGCAGCAGGTATTCAGCTGTCCAAGGGCAGTAGAACTCAGTACTTCTGCTATTTTCGCTTTTATGTTACAATACTCTCGTCAGGTACTGTATCAGGAAGTGATTTTTGATGAGGAGGTGGCAAGAGCGCAGAACTGTTTTGATGGAGGCAGGGGTAGATGACCGGGTATTTTTCGATTATGTTACAGTGCCTTTAGGTGAGTTTCATTATTTCGATATTACCACGACAATGTTGGCAATACGAAAGATGTTGACTACCTATATGAGTTATTGGAAGATTTTGATCGTGTTGTTGAAAAATGGATAATTTTTGCAGATTGGCTCTTGAATAGCCGACTTTTATAATGTAGACATAGCAAGGGCGCCGGGTCTTATCCGGCGCCCTCTTCTTTTTCTCTACAGTATAGAACGACCATGAGAAAAAACTGCTGAATCTGCACTCACAAAGGAGAGAGGATCGATGTCTGTAGAACTGATTCTTTGGGTTGACAGCGTGGTGTTTGACGCCTGGTTTCTAATCAGCACCGCTCTTGTCTTCTGGATGCATACCCGTCTTGTCTATGGTAGCTGGGTTTACCCGAGCTAAAAACACCGGGAATATTTTATAGAATCAGTCATAGTTTAATCTTTACTTTACTCTTCTATAAGCTATTTTTGACCGCCGTCATAGCCGGTGGTTGTCTTTTATGCTACCTGAACGGGGCTCCGGCAGAACCCCACCGCCGGAGCCCCGTTTTTTGTCTGTGGCTCGCTCCGTGGTCAAGTACCGAAGGAAGCAACACCAAGAGGACGCCGGCCACATGCAGGAAACGTGACGCCGAGACAAAGAAACCAGCCGACAGGCCCTGGATACTATAGAGCATTGCGCTACACTGAAGCAGCAAAAAGTCGAACCGTAGCTACTCCGTTCCCAACAAACTTTTTTGATTCTCTGGTCACCGGGCCGGAAGTTCTACGGTGAAGCGATTGTATCCACCGCTGCTCTCCACCCAGATGCGCCCGTGGTGCTCCTCTGTGATGCGCTGGGCGATGGAGAGGCCCAGACCGAAGCTGCCGTCCCGGCTCCGGGCTGGATCTGTCCGATAGAAGCGCTTGAAAATATCCTTCTGCTCCGCCGCCGAGAGAGGCGGGCCGGGATTGCTTACAGTCAGCCGGCAGCGGTGGTGCCCCCATCGCTCCAGACGGACGTTCACAGTTCCTGGCGGCTCGGTATATTTCCGGGCATTGTCCAGCAGGATATCCAGCACCTCTTTGAGCCGGCCGGCATCCCCGTTGACGTTGATCCCCTCGGCGAGTTGGCTGGACAGCATCAACCCCTGCTCGAAAAACACCGGATCGAAAGGCAGCAGAGCGTCCGCTGCCAAAGTGCTCAGATCCACCGGCCTCAGGTCCGCCTTTCCCTGGCCGCTGTCCGCCCGGGCCAGCTCCAGCATTTGCTCCACCAGGGCCCGCATCTGCCGGGACATGGTGAGAATGTTGGCAGAAAACCGCACCTGGCTGTCCCGGTCATTTTCTTCGCTTTGCAGCAGCTCCGCATTGGTCATGATGACGGTAAGGGGCGTCTTCAGCTCGTGGGAGGCGTCGGAGACAAACTGGCGCTGCTGCTGCCAAGCCCACTCCACCGGTTTCACTGTCCAGGCGGCCAGTTTGATGCTGATCCCCAGAAAAGCAAAAAAGCAGAGCACGCCGATGAGGATGCAGTTCTTGACCAGATTGTTTAAGGTGGACTGCTCACTGGTGGTATCTGCAAAAATCACACTCTGTCCAAACGGAGCGTCTACTCGCAGAAAACGCAGATGATACTGCTTCAACTCCCCGGATGGGCGGTTCACCCGCTCCACCTCCTGGATCAGTTCCTGCAAAAAAGTTTGGTCAAAGGCTTCTCCAGGAGACAGGTCATAATATCCCACACCGGCAGCAGTCAGTGTTCCGTCCTCCGCCTCCTGCACCACAAAAAAGGGCAGACGGACCTGCTCCGGTTGTTCACCCGGGCGTGCAAAGGGGGCAAGCGGACGATCAGGGGCCATGATACCTACCGGAACGGCGCGCATCATGGCAAAGCTTTCCTGCTCCAGGCTGCTCCGTGTAAAAAAATAGAGCATTCCAAAGACCGTACACAACATGATGGTGACGATCACCATGATGACCGCGACAAATTGAAGGCGCAGACGTTTCAGCATTCCTCATCCACCTCCAGACGATAGCCCAGCCGCCGGACTGCCTCGATGCGGATATTGGAACCGATGCTGTGCAGCTTTTTTCGGAGAAAGCCCACATAGACCTCCACATGATTCTCCACCGCATCGGAGTCATATCCCCACACCCGGGCCAGGATTACTTCCTTTGAGAGGATGGTGCTCTGGGAGCGCAGGAGAATGCGCATCACGTCAAATTCTCGGGCAGAGAGCTGGACCCGCTTTTCTCCGCAGATCAGGGTGCAGGCTCCCAGATCCAGAGCGGTATTTCCCAGGGTCACCTGATCCACCTGGGGCCCCTGCCGTCGGAGCAGGGCATTGATGCAGGCCAGCAGCTCCCGGATATCGAAGGGCTTGGTCAGATAATAGTCAGCCCCGGCATTGAGCCCCTCGATGCGGTCTTCCAATTCTGAGCGGGCGGTGAGCATCAGGATAGGGGTGCCGCAGCGCTTGGCCCGCACCTCCCGGGCCACCTGACAGCCGTTCATTTTTGGCATCATCACATCCAGGATCAGCAGGTCGTAGATCCCCAGCTCCGCATACTCAGCCCCGGTCTCACCGTCGTAGACACACTCCACCTCAAAGCCCTTGCGCTCTAAAACCGACTGGATGGAGTCCGCCAGCAGTTTTTCATCCTCAATTATTAGTACTTTCATAACAGCCTCCGATGGGATGCGGTATTCCTTTTTGATATTATACTACACAAAAATACTGAATCGAAGCTGAAAAAGCAGAAAGATCCGCAGCACTTTCCCGCGTATTTTCAGTGTCTATTCAGCAAACGGTGTTATCATCAGATATCATCTGCCGTATCACTCCAGAACTTAAGTGCGGCACGAAAGGAGTTTCTCGCATATGACCTTAGTGAAACCAAAGTCCGACGACCAAGTGCAGGGAGAGCAAACGAAAAAGCGAACACACCGTCTCCCTCGCCCCAAGCACGGGAAGCGGTGGTCGCTCCTCATTGTGGCTCTCCTTCTGATCCTGGCCTTCGCCGGAAAATTCCTGCTGAGCAAAGGGCCTTCAGCGGCGGCAATCACCTACACAGAGGAAAAGGTCGCCCCACGGACCATTACCAACTCTCTTACCGGCAGCGGTACCCTCCAGCCCGCCAATTCCTATACTGTGACCACCCTGATCGAAGGCGAGGTCCTCTCTGCGGACTTTGAGGAGGGCGATATGGTGGAACAGGACAGCGTGCTCTATGAGATCGACAGCGAGGACGCCGCCGCCAACATCGAAAAGGCGCAGATCTCCCTGTCTCAGGCCCAGCGCAGCTATGAGAGCACGGCGGAAAACCAGATAGTCAAGGCAAATTCCTCCGGTACGTTGTACACATTGGATGTCAAAGAGGGGGACGAGGTCAGTCAGGGGCAGACCATCGCCACCATCCGCAACGACAGCACCATGACACTGACCGTCCCCTTCCCCGCTGAGGACGCTGCTACCTTCCACGTGGGGCAGACCGCTCAGGTGACACTGGACGGCTCTTTTGAGACGCTGACCGGTACAGTCCAGTCGATCTCCGGCGGGAATGCCGTCGGAACCGGCAACACCATTACCCGAGATGTGACCATCGCCGTGCAAAATCCCGGCGGGCTCAGTGCAGTTCAGGTAGCCACAGCCTCCGTCAACGGTCTGGGCAGCGCCGGAAACGGGACCTTTACCTACCAGTCAGAGAGCACGGTCACGGCCAGCGCCAGCGGGACTGTCGCCGCGGTCCACGTCTCTGAAGGCAGCGCTGTTTCCAAGGGACAGGTATTGATCACTCTGGGCGGTGATGATTTGGAAGATCAGCTCCAAAACGCGGCAGACAGCCTGAGAAATGCGGAGCTGTCCATGGAGAACACACAGAAGCAGCTGGAGAATTACACCATTACATCCCCTATCAGCGGGACCGTCATCGACAAGGAATACAAGGCCGGCGATACCGTGGAATCCGGCAAGACCCTGTGTACCATCTACGACCTGAGCTATCTGGAGATGACCCTGAACATCGATGAGCTGGACATCTCCACGGTGGAGGCGGGACAAACGGTTCAGATCACTGCGGAGGCGGTGGAGGGCAAGACCTTTACCGGCGTGGTCACCAAGGTCTCGGTGGCAGGCACCACCTCCGGCGGGATCACCTCCTACCCGGTCACCGTCCGTATCGACGAGACCGACGGCCTGCTGCCGGGCATGAATGTGGACGCGGAGATCGTGCTGGAGGAGGCCGCCGATACCCTGGCCATCCCCAGCAGCGCCGTCACCAGGGGCAGCGGGAACACCTCTCTGGTACTCATCACTCAGGACTCTCCCAGTGCGGAAAGCGCCGTGGAGCAGGAGTCGCCCGAGGGCTACGTCTATGTGCAGGTGGAGACCGGCATCAGCGACAACAGCTATGTCCAGATCCTCAGCGGTTTGCAGGAGGGGGACACCGTAGCGTATGTCACCCGCTCCACAGAGTCCGGCAGCATGATGATGGGCGGGATGCCCGGCGCCATGGGCGGCGATATGCCCGCCGGAATGCCAAGCGGCGGCGGCCCCGGAGGGGGGTTCCCGGGATGAGCGCGCTGATCGAATTTCGTCAGGTCTGCAAGACCTATCAGATGGGGGACACCACAGTTCGGGCGGCGGACCACATCTCCATGCGCATCGAAAAGGGGGAATTTGTGGCTATCGTTGGCCAGTCCGGCTCCGGAAAATCCACCTGCATGAACATCATCGGCTGTCTGGACGTCCCCACCTCCGGCACTTATCTGCTGGACGGACGGGACGTAGGGCAGATGGATACCAATCAGTTGGCAGCGATCCGCAACGAGCTGCTGGGGTTCATCTTTCAGCAGTACAACCTGCTGCCCAAGCTGGACCTGCTGGAAAATGTGGAGGTACCGCTGATGTATGCCGGCGTCCCCAAGGCGGAGCGCCGGCAGCGGGCCCGAGAGGTACTGGAGCAGGTAGGCCTGGGCGACAAGCTCCACCACCTGCCCAATCAGCTCTCCGGCGGTCAGCAGCAGCGGGTGTCCATCGCCCGGGCCCTGGCCGGCCGTCCCGCCGTCATCCTGGCCGACGAGCCCACCGGTGCCCTGGACTCTCACACCAGCCGGGAGGTGCTGGGGATGCTCCAGGACCTGCACCGTCAGGGCAACACGGTGGTACTTATCACCCATGACAACTCCATTGCGGTCCAGGCCCAGCGGATCATCCGCTTGGAGGACGGCCATGTAGTCTATGATGGGGACGCCCGCGCGCCGGAGGCCGTGGTGACCCCCGGCCTAAGGGGAGGTGTGTCGTCATGAGCCTCTGGGAGACTTTTACGCTTGCTGTCAAAAATATCTCCGGCAGCAAAATGCGGACCTTTCTCACCATGCTGGGCATCATCATCGGCGTGTGCGCCGTCATCGTCATCGTGGGCCTGGGCAACGGTATGGCCGGATATATGGAGGACAGCTTCGCGGAGATGGGGACCAACACCCTGACGGTGTCCATCATGGGCCGTGGGACCTCCCGCACCGTGTCCGAGGAGCAGATGTATCAGATCGTGGAGGACAACGCCGGCTATCTGGACCAGATTTCGCCTACTGTGTCCATGACAGGCAGTGTAAAGATCGGCAGCACCACTTACAGCTCCACCTCCGTATCCGGTGTCGGGGAGACGTGGTTTGATATGAAGGGCTACGAGGTAGCTCAGGGCCGGGGCATCGAGTATATGGACATCGTCAACCGGAAAAAGGTGTGCGTGGTGGGCAGTTATGTGGCCCAGACCTGCTTTGGCGGGAATGCCGTGGGCCAGAGTCTGAAGGTAGGCGGCACCACCTTTTCCATCGTGGGCGTTATGGCTCAGGAGGCGGAGCAGATGGAGGAGGGGGGCACGGACGACTGCGTCTATGTCCCCTACTCCACCGCAGCCCGCCTGTCCTTTACCGGCACCATCAGCAGCTATACTGTGACCGTGACCGATGAGGAATACGCCACCCTGGGGAAAGAGGCCATCGAAACCGCTCTCTACAAAATTTTTCAGGATGAAGACGCCTATACCGTGGTCAGCATGGCGGAGATGCTGGACACCATGACCAGCATGGTCAATATGGTCATCGCCATCCTGGCGGCCATCGCCGGCATCTCTCTGCTGGTGGGCGGCATTGGCATTATGAACATCATGCTGGTCTCTGTCACAGAGCGCACCCGGGAGATCGGTATCCGCAAGGCCCTGGGGGCCAGGGAGGGCATCATCCTGCGGCAGTTTGTGATCGAAGCCGCCACCACCTCCGCCCTTGGCGGAGGGCTGGGCATCATCCTTGGCTATCTCATGTCGGCGGTTGCTACACAGGTCATCAAACGGCTGATGGAGACGGCCATTACCGTCTCTCCCTCGGCCACGGCGGTCTTGGCAGCCTTTGGGATCTCCGCCGGCATCGGCATCCTGTTTGGCTATCTGCCCGCAAAAAGAGCCGCCCGCCTCGATCCCATCGAAGCCCTGCGGTATGACTGATAGGAGGTATCTGTTATATGAAATCAAAAGTTCTCTCTCTCATTCTGGCTGTGTGCACGCTCTGCTCGCTATTGGTGTCCCCGGCCTCCGCAGTCGGCGGAGACAGCGCAGTCCAGATGGTCCAGGCTTTGGGTATTTTGGACGGCACAGATCTGGAAAGCCCTGTTACCCGGGCGGAGTTTTCCAAAATGCTGGTGGCAGCCTCCTCCTATAAGGATAGCGTCAGCAGCGAGGGCAGCGGATATTCCCTGTTCAGGGATGTGAAAAGCAGCTACTGGGCCTCGGAGTATATCCGCTGCGCCGTGTCAGAGGGCTGGATGACCGGCTATACCGACGGGACCTTCCGGCCGGATGAAACAGTAAAGCTGGAGGAGGCGTGCGCCGCGGTGCTGAAGCTGCTGGGCTACGACACCTCTGCTCTGGCCGGCTCGTTCCCAAGCGCTCAGTTGAGTAAGGCCGCAGCACTGGGCCTGCGGGACGGGATCAGCCTGAAGCAGGGCGGCACTATGGCCCGGCGGGACTGCGCTGCACTTTTCTCCAATTTGATGACAGCTAAAACCAGCGGCGGTCAGATCTATGCCGAGACTCTGGGTTATACAGTGACCAACGGAGAGGTGGACTATACCGCCCTGACGCTGGAAAACCTCAGCGGCCCCTATGTAGCTGAGAACAGTTCCACCTCTCTGCCCTTCCAGCCTGCAACAGTCTACCGAAACGGAGAAATTTCCTCTTCCGCCGTACTGAATCAGTACGATGTCTACTATTATGATCAGGGCAGCAGCACGCTGTGGATCTACACCAACCGGGTCTCCGGCAAGATCACGGAGCTGTCTCCCAGCGCCACGTCTCCTACTTCCGTCACGGTAGCCGGCGCTGCCTATGAAATTGGCAGCTCTGCCGCCACTTATAAGCTGTCTGCGCTGGGCGGAGGCAAAGCCGGCACCATCGTGACGCTGCTGCTGGGGATGGACGGTTCCGTGGTGGATGTGCTCACTGGGACCAGCGTGGAAGCGGTGTACTATGGGATGGTGGAATCCTCTGAAAAAGTGGTCGCCGAGGACGGAAATGCCGCAGTTCAGACCAATGTTACCGTGCTCTGCACAGATGGCACGGCAAAAACCTTTGCGGTGGACAAAGCCATGGACTATAAGGCCGGCCGTCTGGTCTCTGTCAATGTCAGCGAGGGCAGCGTGACCATAAAAACACTGACAGAAAAGCATACCAGCGGTAAGGTGAACAGCACTGCTACAAAGCTCGGCGATCTTTCCTTTGCGGACAATGTTGAGATCCTGGATACCAGCAGCGAAGGTACTGCTGCTGCCGTGGATGCCTCCCGTCTGTCCGGGATGAGCCTGGACAGTGACGACATCCGTTATTACGGACTGAACGAGGAAGGCAGGATCGAGTATCTTATTCTGGATGATGTAACTGGAGACCTCTGGACCTACGCCTATCTGACCGATTTGGAGGATCAGTCCCAGGAGATGTCCATCAATGTCACCTACACCTATTTGGTAGACGGCACTGAACAGACCCTGCGTTCTGCTTCCGTTAAGTATCCTGTGGAGACCGGCGGCATAGCCATCGCCTATAAGTCCGACGGCAGCATCCAGACCATGCAGCGAATGAAGTCCGTAAAGCTGACGGAGCTGTCCGGAAGCTGGGCTATGGCCTCCAATCAGAGGTACGCCATTGCGGATGATGTGCAGGTCTACCTGCGTAAAAACGGTTCTTACTACCTGACTGCCCTTTCCGCTGTCAATGCGGAGGACTATACGCTGACCGGCTGGTACAACAATTCCAGCAGCAGTGCAGGCAGACAGATCAGGATCATCATCGCGACGGCGCTGGAAAGTTGACCGGATCGATTCCCTCGATCCTATCCTGTTGACAAGGTAAAGGCCGAAGGACCAGCCGTAATGGCTTGCCCTTCGGCCTTTTTTATTCATCTGAGGCTGTGCTCAGTGCCAGCCGATCGTTCACCGTGTCGATCTGTTTTTTCACATTTCCGACAATAGGGGCGCCGATGATATTGCCCTCACCGTCCACGATGTAGGTGGTGGGATAGCTGAAGATCTCAGAGACAAAGTCCTTGTAGAACTCGCCTTCCGGGTCCGGGGAGATGTTCACATAGGTGACGCCCTTCTCCTTTAGAATGTTTTGGGCGGTCTCCAGCTGCTCCTCTCCCTCGCCGGAGTCGGTGCCTACGCCGATGAGATTGATGTTCCGCTCCTGAAGCTGGTGATACAGCTCCTCCAGCTCCGGCATCTCCTCAATGCAGGTGCCGCAGCCGTTGTTCCAGAAGTTGACGATGGTAGCGTCGTAGTCTGCGAAGATGTCGCTGCTCACCGGGTTCCCTTCGGTGTCCGCCTCTGAGAACTCCGGGAAGGGCGTTTTGGATACCAGGGAGTTGTCCTCCCCGGTGGAACAGCCGGCCAGCGCAGCCAGCAGCAGGACCGATGCCAACAGCAGAGAAGATCCTTTTTTCATTATATAGTCTCCTTCTTGTTCGTTTGTTTTTTCAGAGAAAAGGTCTTGGTGATGGCCTGATGGGGGCAGGCGGCCACGCAGTCCCCGCAGCGGATGCACTCGGCGTGGTTGGGTGTGCGGAATACGTCCACATCCATCTGACACACCCGGCTGCACGCACCGCAGGAGGTGCATTTGCTTTGATCTACCTCCAGCCGATAGACCGAGACCTTGTTGCACAGGCCGTAAAAGGCCCCCAGAGGGCACAGCCATTTACAGAAGGGCCGGTAGAAGAACACCGACAGCACCACGACGCCCAGCAGGATACAGCTCTTCCAGGTGAAGAGCCAGCCCAGACTGGCCCGGATGCCGGTGTCGGCCAGGGACAGAGGGATTCCGCCCTCCAAGATCCCGGCGGGACAGAGGTATTTGCAGAAAAAGGGGTCCCCCATTCCCACTTCGTTCACCACCGTCATAGGCAGGACAATGACAAAGAGGACCAGGATCACATATTTCAAATAGGTAAGGATATGGAACCGCTTTGTGCTGAATTTTTTTGCAGGGATCTTGTGGAGCAGCTCCTGAAACCAGCCGAAGGGACATAGAAAGCCGCATACCACCCGGCCCAGCAGGACGCCGATGAACAGCAGAAAACCCACTACATAGTAGGCAAAATGGAATTTGGAGGAGCCGATCACGGCCTGGACCGCCCCGATGGGACAGGAGGCCGCCGCAGCCGGACAGGAGTAGCAGTTCAGTCCAGGGACGCAGACCCCCTTCAGCTTCCCACGAGAGATATTCCCCTGAAAGAAGTTCAGAAAGAAGGGGTTGGTGGCCAGCGTCGCTCCCAGCTGGATCTTCCAGCGATGTCTGTTCTTAGCCAATGCCCACACACTCCATGCACAGATTGATCCCCTTGGAGAGGACGGTTCCCCCCTCGCCCCGCCACAGACCGAGGCCCATCATCAGCAGGGCCGCCAGCAGGCAGAGCATGGTCATCTTTCTCATGCCGGCTCAACCCATAGGGCTCATGGCAGATGCTCCGCTGCTGTCCGGATCGGAGTTTGCGCTGTCGGCCTGCCCGCTGACCTTGGCAAAGGCCGCCGCGTCCTCGGGCAGTTCTTCGGCATCCAGCACCAGTGCCCAGGCGGACAGGAAGGAACCGTTCACATACCAGGAGGCCGTGTTTGGCACATCCTTGTCCTCCACCATGCCGCTGTTGTTCCCCAGCGCCTCCTTGAGAGAGTCGTTATAGAGGATCACCGGGAAGGGGGCGTCGGCAAACTGTCCGCGCTCATCCTCACCCTTGAGGCAGAGCACCATCCCGGCTCCCGCCTCCTGCACACCGTCCCACGCCGCCGTCATTGCGTCATAAAATGCGCCCGCATCCTCACTGGCCGGATCTACAAAGGCAAACAGGAGCACATGCCCCAGATCCTCCTGAGTAAAGGGCTCACCGGACAGGGTCGTTGTGGTAAACTCTCCCACCCGGTTGATCTCGATTTTATCCACGGCGGGTACCGTGCGCGCTTCCCAATAGCCATCCACCCACGCCTGGTCCACCCAGCCCTTGTCCTGAGCGTCCTCTACGGTGAGTGTCCCGGCCTCGATGGCCTGCTCCACTTCCTCCAGGCTGGGCGCCTTTTCGCCGCAGGCAGCCAGGGAGAGGGTTAGCAGTGCGGCCAGCCCCAGAGCCGCCGCCCGCTTCTTCGTCCAAAATTTCATCCATAAAACCTCCTTGTTCTGGTGGAACAGGAGGGAGTATAGCAAATGCGGTGTAAATTTTTCGTCAAGGCAGCCTATTGCGGGAATATACTGATATCCCCTTGACAAGTAAACGTCTGTTCACTATACTGCTTAAGTGAACAGACGTTTACTTATTGGGAGGGTCATGGTAATGAATACGAAGGAGAAAATATTGGTGACTGCCTTACGGCTCTTTGCCGTTTATGGATATGAGGCGGTATCTGTCAGCCGGATCGCTGGAGAATTAGGCATAACGAAGGGCGCCTTATATAAGCACTACAAAAACAAGAGAGACATTTTTAACTGTATCTTTGAATATGTCTGTCAGTTGGACGTGGAGCGTTCTCGAAAAAGCGGCGTTCCGGAACAGGACTACTCAGATATGCCGGAAGCTTTTTCTCATGTACTGCCAAAAAGTTTAGGCGATTATATGAAAGCACAATTCCATTATTGGAGCGAAGATGAAATTGCTTGCAACTTTCGTAAAATGCTGACGCTTGAACAATACAAGTCTTCGGAAATGAGCGCTTTATATCAAAAAGTTCTTGTCAGCGGACCATTGGAGTATATTGAGCGTTTGCTTTGTGAAATGTCAAAGAGACAAAAGAAACAGCTTCCCTCCCCTCATGCGTTGGCGATCGAGTTTTATTCTCCCTTTTATTTGTTGCTCAGCATGTCCGATGGAGTAGAGCGTAAAGAAACAAAAGAGGAAATCGCCAAAAGCTATGAGTGTTATATTGACGATTTTCTTCAAAGACATTTTTCCCAAAAACTGAAAGAAGAAAGGAAATTATAGTGGAGCATTTCGTTCTCATAAAAAAATATGGATTTTCCGAAGTATTTTTAAGTCAAATTTCGCAAGAGAATCATTTAGAACCAGCTCGCGTTCTTTCACAGGAGAAAGGGTTTTATCGAATTATAACGGACAAAGGAGAAAAGTTGGCAGAGGTGTCAGGAAAGTTCCGATTTCAAGCTGTAGTTTCTTCCGACTATCCGGCTGTTGGAGACTTTGTACTGGTAAATTGGAACGGATCCGGCAGCAGCGCCATCATTGAATCGGTTCTGCCCCGAAAAGGCGCTTTTGTCCGAAAAGCAGCCGGAGAACCACAACAGGAGCAGATCGTTGCTGCGAACATTGACACTGTATTTCTGTGCATGGCATTGAACCATGATTTTAATCTGAGACGGTTGGAACGATATATTTCGATCGCGTGGGACAGCGGCGCCATGCCGGTCATTATCCTGACAAAATCGGATCTATGTGATGATTTGGAAAACAAACTTTCAGAAGTATCTGCGGTTGCTTTTGGAATAGATGTTCTGGTCACGACTTCAACAGAAGAAAATGGATACAAGGAACTTCTTCCATTGATTTCGGAGGGAAAAACGATTGCTTTTATCGGCTCTTCCGGCGTGGGGAAATCCACCCTGATCAATCGTCTATTGGGGAAAGAACGGCTGAAAACAAATGGGCTTCGCAATGACGATAAGGGCAGGCACACCACGACTCGCAGAGAATTGTTCCTCCTCCCCTCTGGCGGCATGGTAATCGATACCCCGGGCATGCGTGAATTGGGAATGTGGGACAATGATGACGGAATTGAGAGAACCTTTAGGGACATTGAGGAGCTTGCTTCTCAGTGTAAATTCCGCAACTGTACTCACACAAACGAGCCCGGATGTGCTATTCAGAAAGCACTGGAAATGGGAGAATTGGACATGGACCGCTGGCAATCTTATCGGAAGTTAAAGGCTGAAAATGATTATATGGAAGATAAAGAGAGCTACATGATTGCAAAGGGAAGACGGGAAAAAGAAATTTCAAAGCTGATTAGAAAAATGCCAATCAGAGTGTAAAAGGAGGTACTGCTTTATGGAAGAAAATATTGTTATTAGAAATGAAAAGAAAGAAGATTGGGAAACTGTAGAGAAAATCACAAGACAAGCCTTCTATAATCTTTATGTGCCGGGGTGTGTGGAACACTATTTGGTCCACATCATGCGGGAACATGAGGATTTTATTCCGGAACTGGATTTTGTATTGGAACTGGCCGGACAGGTGATCGGCAATATCATTTATACAAAAGCAAAATTGATCGATGAAAATGGAACTGAAAAAGAAATTTTAACATTTGGTCCAGTTAGTATCCATCCAGGTTATCAGAGAATGGGGTATGGAAAAATGCTTATGGAGCATTCATTCCAATCAGCCATACAGTTAGGATATGATACGATTGTTATCTTTGGAAGTCCTGTCAACTATGTCAGCCGTGGATTCAAAAGCTGCAAAAAATATAATGTCTGTATCGAAAGTGGGAAATACCCTGCTGCGATGATGGTCAAAGAACTGCGTCCTCATGCACTGGATGGTCATAAATGGGTCTATCAGGATAGTCCTGTTATGGCAATCAGTGAGGAAGGGGCGGAACGCTATGATGCTGCATTGGAGCCTATGGAAAAGAAGCACCTTCCAAGCCAAGAAGAATTTTATATTATGAGTCGTTCCTTCGTGGAGGGATGATGAGCCGTGTCCAAGAACCGCTCATTTGCCCTTGATGAAAAATTTACAGTTTTCTGTTATCATGGTATATCATGCGGAGGAGGGCTGATGATGCGTATTCTGGTGGTCGAGGACGAAAAGCTGCTGTGCGATGGTATTGCGGAGGATCTGGAACTTGAAAAATACACGGTGGAACGGTGCTATGACGGCGCGGAAGCCTATGACCTGCTCCTGAGCGAGTCCTTCGACCTGCTGATCCTGGACCTGAATCTGCCCGGCATGGACGGGCTGGACCTGCTGCGGGCCGTTCGCGCGGAGCAGCCAGAGCTGCGGGTGCTGATCCTGTCGGCCAGAGCGGAGTTATCCGACCGGGTGGCGGGGCTGGATCTGGGGGCAGACGACTATCTCACGAAACCCTTTGCCCTGGAGGAACTGGAGGCCCGAGTCCGCAGCCTGCTGCGCCGGGAGTTTGTCTCCCGAAATACGGTACTTACTGTGGGTGGTCTCATGCTGGACATATCCGCCCGTGCTATCTCCGCCGGAGAAAGGCCGCTGGAGCTGACGCCCAGAGAGTTTGCCATTCTGGAGCACCTGATGCTCCACCGGGACCGCTGGGTCAGTCAGGAGGAGCTGATGGAGCATGTGCTGGAGTCGGACGCCAACCCCTTCAGCAATGTGGTCCGGATGCATATCTCCTCCCTGCGGAAAAAACTGCGGGACGCTCTGGGTAATGACCCCATTCAGACGAAGGTCGGTCAGGGCTATCGCCTGATGGAAAAGGAGGCTCTATGAAACCCTTTCGTTCCCTGCGGCTGCGTATCACCCTCTTGTGTGCCCTGCTGCTGACGCTGTGCTGTGCCGCCCTGGCCGTTACCAGCAATCTGTCTGCCATCCATCTGACAGACACCATCGCCGCCGCTCCCCTCTCACCCGCCCTTGATCCGGAGGCGACCGCGAAAGGGACTATGCCTCTCCTTACCACACAGGCAGCTCCAGTGGTCCAGCAGGCCCAGCAGCTATTTCAGATCCAGAGTATTCTGGCCTCTACCGTAATCCTGGCGACGGGACTTCTATTGATCTACCTGCTGGTGGGCCGGGCTCTTGCGCCGCTGAAAGACCTGAATGACCAGATCCAGGGCCGGACCGCTAAGGATCTGGATCAGCCCCTGTCCATCCCGGATCGAGGGGATGAGGTAACACAACTGGCACATTCCTTTGATGACCTGTCTCAGCGGCTGAGCCGGGCTTTTTTGATGCAGCGCAGCTTCTCCCAAAATGCTGCCCACGAATTTCGTACCCCGCTGGCCGTCCTCAAGACCCGGATCGGTCTGTTTCGTAAGAAACAAGATTTTGCGCCGCAGACCACAGAGGCATTCCTCAGTATTATGGAGAGCGAGGTGGATCGACTCTCCGGCATGGTGGACAGCCTTCTGAAGCTGACCAATCTGGAACAGGTGCCCCGCAGCGACCGAATCAAATTGGGAGAACTGCTCCACCAAGCTGCCGAGGATGTTTCCCCTCTGGCCGCCAAAAAGGGCATCGCCATTTTGGTGGAAGCCTCCCCTGGCACGATCACCGGCAGCAGAGAGCTGCTCCGCCGGGCACTGTTCAATCTGGTGGAAAATGCGGTCAAATACGGGCCGGATGGCGGACAGACACGGCTCTGTGCGGAGTTGAATGGAGCCGATATTGTCATCACCGTGGCCAATCAGGGACCTTGTATCCCGCCGGAGTTACGGGAGCGGATCTTCGAGCCCTTCTTTCGGGCGGATACCGCCCGCTCCCGGGAACTGGGGGGTGTCGGCCTGGGGCTGGCCCTGGTCCGGGCCATTGCAGAAATCCACGGCGGCAGCGTATGGGTGGAGGAAAATCAGGCTGGCTGGAATCGATTTTTGGTCCGGCTTCCGGCAGTATGTTCATGAGGGAGAACCATCATTCCCTGCTATGCTATTAGCAGCGAAACTAGAAAGCTTTTTGCACAATTTCTGATTGTTTACTGTCTGTGGTTGTCGATGTGTTCAATAAATGGGAACCCGTTGGTCAGTTCCAATAGGTCCCCATTTCTATTTTATAACTTGTAGTAATTGTAAAAGATATTTCCACTATCAGGCCACCGCAAGGCGTGCTATGCTATAGACAATTTGAATAACTTTCATTTGTTTTTCGCTATTTTGCTCCGCTTGATTTGTTTTCCTTCACGCTTTAACTGCAATACTTTCATGTGTTCCGAGCGTGTCTATGGCAATTTCTGTGGTCAGAAAACGGCGTGGAGCTGGCCCGTTTCCTGCGGGAACGCAAGGTCAACGCCTCCATTATTTACATTACGGATTATCCCGGTTTCGCGCTGGACAGCTTCTCTGTCTCCCCACTAGAATATCCGCTCAAGCCGGTGGACGAGTGGCGGCTGGCCGCCGCTCTGGACTGGGCCCGGCAGCAAAAGCGCCCGGTGCTGCGTGTGGGTGGCCGTGCCATTTCCTCTGGACGAGATCACCTGTCTGAATACCTCGGGCTGTAAGACTGCCATACAAACCAGTAGGCAGATTGAGCACGCCGTCCCTCTTCAAATTGAAAGAGGAATTCCAGAATCAGGACTTCTGCCTAAGCCATTTCAGCTGTCTGGTTAATCTGTCCCATGTGACACGGGTGGAGTGGGATACCCTAACCCCTGGAACACAGGCGAATCCATTCCCGCCAGCCGCCGTATTCTCCCGACTTTATGGCCCGCTATGTGGAATCTCTGAAATAAGAACTCCGCCGTTCCCTGAAACTGGGACGGCGGAGTTCTTTTATGCTCGTGTTTCAGGGAGCAGCAGAGCGGTGCTGGCGGAAAAGACATCCTCTTCGGCCTCCAGTACTTCCGGGTGGTGGCCCGGTATCCCCGCCCATGTGAAAGCCTGGGTGGAGGCACTTGTAAGTCTATGGCAAGGAATGCCGAATATGACACTGTGAACGAGTTATCAGGGCAACAATGATTTCTCCGTGACACTGGATCTGGCGGTGCGCCGGAACAAAGATGTGATGCTGATCCATACCATGAGCACCGATGAAGACGGCACGACTGTCGAAGTTACGTTCCAGTACAACAAAATGGGGGGGACAGCCAGCGGCAACCTGATCGTTATACTGCTAGACATCAACGGTCAGCCTCTGGAAAAGCAACAGAGCTGTACGAAGCAGGATGACTTGCTAGACCTTTCCAACGAGAGGAGTGCCACACAGTCCTTTACCTTTATGTAAAAGGGCCTATGCCTCGGCCACCAAGACCTATACGACGACCGGCGCAGGGCTGACCAGCGGCATCCCGGGAATCGAGGCTAAGGACCCTAAAAACGCGAAGATCACTTTTGATGGCAAGTCCTATGAAGTGGCTGCTCGCTCCACGCACTCTCTGCCTTATGGTACTACCAAGTGGGAAATCATTGTCCAAAACAGCTTGAATACCGAAACCTACAAGCTGATACTAAACAATGTGGACGTCCTCCCCTCCAGCGGCGGCGGCAGTTCCAGTGTCAGCCACGCCATTGACTCGTCTGAGGATACGGAGCATAGCACTAAACTCGACGGGGCACAGCAATTCTAAAGCCCAATTACCTCCCAAAGCAGATTCTGAATGGGGAACAGCTGGGCACCTTTCTGGAGGCCATTGAGCAGGACGAGGTGTGGCGGGACTTTTTCACCGAGCTGACCACCGGCCTGCGCGGGGGTGTGATCTGCACCCTCCAGTGGGATAACTTGAATCCGAAAACCGGGGAGCTCCAAGTGGAGCGGCAGGTCCATCGAGTCCGGGGTGAGCTGATGGCCTCTCCACCCAAAACCAAGGCATGGCGGACGGCTGTGCTCCTCCATTGCCAGCGGAAAGCGCATGGCTCCGGCGGGACAGTCCCGCCGGAGCCATGATTTTTTCTGTCTGTGGCTTGTTCTGGGGGCAAATCTGTGGCAGAAGCAGTTTGAAAAGAATCAACCCATACAAAATCTACGACACTGAAGCATAGAAGTGAACATTAAACGCTTTGCAAATTATCAATATCTCTTGTATCTACTCCTGACTGATTCATGATATTCTTTGGCTCCGATTCTGAAATTTGTCAAAAGCAGAGATATTGGATGTAACACACCACACCCAATAAATCACAATTCTCAGTCTACAACGGACATTAAGCATTCAATTGAAGGACATAATCGGTGGCATCAGCAATCCCATAGCCATTATGTTCCTCAATTGCTTGACGGGTATATTCAAAATCTTGATTTCGAATACCTAATACAATGCGATTGTGTACAAGCTTGGACTTTTCAGCGCGAAAGCTGTCTATCTCGTCGGTTTTCCCATGATGAATGATGTTTGCCAGCAAAACCCGCTGTCCATGATTTTGCAAATAGATATCGTATAGCCTCTGATTTTCGGCGAGCTCCATCATGTAACGCTTGAACTCTTCATCCTTTTCCATAGGAAAAACCTCACTAGCCTTTTTCTCTAAGATATTAAGCTCTTCCTCCAGCCTAGGTGAGGGGTTTTCCCTAAGGCGGCGAATAATTCTAGCGGCAGCCTCCGTCTCGATCATTCCTGAAATACTGAAGATTTCGTCAATATCTTTGAGCGTCGGCGCAAACACATAAAAACCACGGGAGGATGTGTTGGTCAACAATCCCTCTTTTGTAAGGCGGCGCATCGCATCCCGAATCGGTGTCCGGCTGATTTGAAAAATTGTTGCCAGCTGGGAATCTACTAATCGCTGACCAGGTGCAAACTCTCGGCTGATGATTCTCTTTTTGATTTCTTCATAGGCCAAGTCGTTCAGGTTGACACTCTCCAAAATCACTGAGTCCATTTGACCGCCTCATTTCGTATACAAAATACTTTTTTAATTATATCTATTTTTATGTGGAAATGCAAGCTTATTTTCCAAATTGATTAAGTTGATTTGTCTTCTCATTTCTATTTTTACATTTCCCCCAAATTTAAACGCCTATAATTGGGGGTTTCTATAAATATTTTTTATTTGCTTTTTAAATCTTGACTTTTCCAGATTTGTATTTTATATATTGTATACGAAGTACAAAATCACAGCATGAATTGAGGCGCCATTTCTATTTGAGGAGGATAATCATGAAACAAAACCCATTAAAGCGTGTCATCGCATGGCTAGACCTTCATCTGGAAGAAACTATCCTGATCATCACAGGCAGCCTGATCGGCATCGTCATTATGATGCAAATCATCATGCGCTACGTCTTTCGCCACGCCTTGCCTTGGCCAGAAGAGTTCTGTCGGTTCTGCTACATCTACTTTTGTTTCATAAGCCTGGGATACGCGGTGCGAAATCGCTGTCTGCTAAATATCACTCTATTGCAGGACCATCTCCCCCGCGTTCTCCGTATGGCGTTGGATATCCTCATTCAAGTATCCATGCTGATCGTGTTTATCATATTCTTTGGGGGCAGCATCGATTGTGTGAAAGCTACCATCATTTCCGGCCAGCGTTCCCCCGCACTGCAGATCCCCATGACTATCCCTTATCTGGCCACATCCATTGGCTTTTTCCTCGCAATCATCCGTTCTGTCCAGTCCTCCTTCCAGTCAATCAAGCTTCTACTCACCGGTGGAGACATTAAGGTCGATGCCATGACGGCGGTGGAGGAGGAGTTGGATGAGGCTTCTCAGCAGCTGTTCCGAAATCAAAAAGGGGGTAATTAAATGGCTGGTTTAGTATTTTTGATCTTTTTTGTTTTACTGGCATTGGGGTATCCCATTATTATGTGCATGATTGGCGGCGCAATCACTCCACTGGCTATGGATGCAGTTGGGGCCACCAGTATAGCAGCTTTGATCCGCGGCGCATTCAGTGGTGCAAACTCTCCCAATATTCTCTGTTTGCCTCTCTTTATTTTTGCAGGCGTTCTCATGGCAGAGGGCGGCATTTCTAAAAAGCTGTTTGATGTATTTGCATACTTTGTGGGCAATAAAACCGGTGGAATGCCCTGTGCCGTCATTATCACCTGCTTGTTCTACGGCGCGATCTCCAGCTCTGGCGCTGCCACTGCCGCTGCAATCGGTGCCATGACTATCCCACTGCTCATTGAATTGGGCTATGACGCCAAATTCGCTGCTGCTACTGTGGCGGTATCCGGTGGTTTAGGTGTCATCATCCCTCCCAGCGGCCCCTTTATGATGTATGGCATGGCTACCGAGACCTCCATCGGTGCACTGTTTATGGCCGGCATTCTGCCCGGCATCCTAGTTGCTTGTCTGCTGATGTTCTATGCCGTCACATACTGTAAAATCCATGGCGAGGACAAGGCAAAGATTCAATCCAACTATCAAAAAATTGCCGCTGCCGGCTTTCTGCCCCTGCTCAAGGACAGTTTTTGGGCTCTGCTCTCCCCTGTTATAATCCTGGGCGGAATTTATGCCGGCATTGTTACTCCTACCGAAGCCGCTGCTGTATCGGTGTTCTATGCGCTCTTTGTCAGCCTGTTTATCTACAAAACAGTCTCCTTCCAAAAGCTCCCTGAATTACTGCGCTCTGCCGTCAAATCTGCGGCCCCTATTTGTTTCCTGCTGGCCTTTGCTACTGCTTTCGGCCGCACACTATCCCTGATTCATGCTGCTGATATCGTACAAAATGCCATCATGACCATCGCCACTGACAAGATCTCTTTCCTGATTGTAGTTATCATCGCTTTTTTCCTGCTGGGCATGGTGATGGATACCGGCCCTGCCCTTATCATCCTCGGTCCCATTCTTTGTCCCATTGCAGAGAGTTATGGCATTGACCCCGTCCATCTGGGTGTTCTGATGGTCTGCAACCTGGCTGTAGGTCTGGTCACTCCTCCCTTTGGCCTGAACCTGTTTGTCACTAGTTCTATCTCTGGCGAACAGCCCATGACTATCGGCAAGTCCGCCATCCCCTACATAGGTGTATTTGTCATCGCACTGTTCATTATTGCCTTTGTGCCGCAGTTCAGCATGTTGCTGGTCAAATAAATTTTAGGAGGAAAAATAATTATGAAAAAGTTTCTCGCTTTGGCACTCAGCTTTGCTCTGACTCTGCCCCTGGCCGCCTGCGGCGGCAATCCCGGTAATGCTTCTGCTCCTCCGTCTGGTTCCTCTAATACTCAAGACAGCATTCAGATTTCCTATGCACATATGGGGGCTGAAAGCTCCATGGTAGGGGCATGGGGTATCCTGTTCAAAGAGAAGGTAGAGGCTGCTTCTGATGGCAAGATCACTGTAAATATCTTCTCGAATGGCGAGATGGGCTCCGATGTTGAGGCCATTGAATCCGTTCTGGATAATACTATTCAGATCGCTGCCATGCAGCCTTCTCCCTGTGTCGCTTTTGTCCCCGAGTTGGGTGTTTTTGATCTGCCCTGTGCCTTCTCCACCTCCACTGCCGAGGAGATCAACGAGGTGCTGAACCAGAGCGATTTCAAGACAAAGCTGGACGGTTACTTCGCCAATGCCGGCTTGAAATGCCTTGGCTTTACCCAAGGTGCCTCTTTTCGTCAGTTCTCTTCTAATAAAAAGCTGACTTCCATCGAAGACTTCAAAGGACTGAACATGCGGGTTATGGACAACCAATACCAGATCAAATTCTGGAGTGATATGGGCTGCAACACGACTCCTGTCCCTGGCAGCGAACTGTATATGTCTCTCCAGAACGGGCTGGTAGACTCCCAGGAGAACGCCTTGGACACCGTTGTTGTGGGCGGAATGCACGAAGTTCAGGACTATATCACCCTAACTAACCACACTCTGTACACCAATATGATGGTCATGAGTGAGAGCTACTTCAACAGCCTTCCTGCCGCCTATCAGGAGATCATTGAAAACGCCGTCGCTGAAACAACTGTTGAGATGATCCCTGTCTATCAGGAGGCTGATCAGACCGCTTATGATACACTGATCGAAAGCGGCATGGAGATCAACGAACTGAGTGCTGAGGATATGGCTGCCATGCGTGAGATCGCTCAGCCCGTCTATGATATGGTACGCAGCGAGATCGGAGACGAGGCTGTGGATGCCTTGGTTTCTGTCATCCAGTAAATGGGCAGGCGAATATAATGGCTATACGTGAAACTGATGTCCTTTGTGGACATATCCGTGGAATAGCGGCTGGTAATCCTGCGGTTACTGCATTTAAAGGCATTCCCTATGCGGAGTCTCCCACTGGAAATAATCGGTGGAGGCCCCCCATACCCAAAAAGCCTTGGTCCGGAACCTTCGATGCGGTCCGCTTTGGAAATATCTGTCCCCAAGTAATCCCTCAGCCAGGCACCTTCTATCATAAGGAATTCTTCTCCTATCAGCATCTGGAGACTCACCACGAAGACTGTCTCCAACTCAATATTTGGACTCCCGCAGACTCAAAGAGCGATAATCTCCCCGTGCTGGTATTTATCCACGGCGGCGGTTTTCAGACCAATTACAGCTTCGCTCCCCAATTTGACGGTGAACTGATGGCCGCCCAAGGCATCGTAGTAGTAACGATCAACTATCGGCTTGGACTCTTTGGATTTCTTGCGCACCCAGATCTGCGGGACGAGTCTCCTCATGGACTAGCCGGAAACTATGGTCTTCAGGACCAGATATTGGCTCTTCGCTGGGTGCGTGAAAACATTGCCTCTTTTGGCGGGAATCCAGAACAGATCACTATCTCAGGTGGTTCTGCTGGCGCATCCAGCGTACTCATGTTGTCTGCATGTCCACTAGTCAAAGGATGGTTTCAAGGCGCCATCATGCAGAGCGGTCCTCTTCTAGAAAGAAATTTTTCACAGTCGGAGGCCGAAAATATGGGGAAAGCCCTGCTGGAGCGATACGGCTTGTACTCTATCGAAGATGCCCGCAAGGTAGATGCTTCTATCCTCTGCCAGTATGGTCCCGACCTGGATCGCGGTGAGTCTCCATTTATCCAGCCTTGCATAGACGGGGTTATTCTGCCTGAAGGGGTCAGAGATTCCCTCCAAAACGGCCATCTTCATGATATCTGCTACATGGTAGGATGTACCAACAAAGAGGCATGGTCCATGCGAAACCGCTTCCATGCCACCAGCGAAGAAATTGCCCATAAGCTGGAACATGCTTATGGCCACTATTCCGAAGCATATCAAAGGGTCGTAAAATATTCAACAGACGAAGAAATTTACGATTTTCAACTCAATCATGGATTTACCGAGGACATGTTAGCTTATTGCGCTGCATTCTGCCGGATGCAAAGTCTCCATGGCAGAAACCCGGTCTACTTCTATCGTCTGGAACGGGAATTGCCTGGCGACGATGCCGGCGCATTCCACGCATCGGAACATTGGTATGTGTTCCGTACCTTAGACCACTGCTGGCGTCCTTTTGACGGAAATGATTATCAGTTGGCAAAAGCTGTCAGCAATTACTGGGCTAATTTTATCAAAAATGGTGATCCGAACGGAGGTGCGCTACCAGTATGGACGCCCTATGACCGTACCTCACCAGCATATATGGCGCTGGATGTTCAGTCACATATGCAGCCACAGGTTACCAATGAAGCAGTTGACCTCCGGGTCAAATACTATTGTGGTGAATAGCTGCAGGTCGATGTGATCACACACCTATTCAACTCCACCTCGAAGCCTCATACATATGGTATTTTCAAACCCACAACATGGGCCGTATATCGTAGAAGCTGCATATCCGCCATCAAGCGGGGGCAACACATTGCATATCCAAGAAGCCCGCAGGTCACGCAAAGACCTGCGGGCTTTCTGTATCTCAGCATGGAGATGGTAAAGGTAGGTGGTGTGAGCTGTTTCCCTAGGTTTCAGAAATGGCGCGTTGGGAACCGATAGGAGGTGGGCCGCGGAGCGCAGCCGGTCAGCGAGGCAGGTCCTCCCAGCCTATCAGCCCATAGGCGGAACCGGCGGACTGGACCGCCCGCAGGATGGCCCGCTCCATGGCCAGGGCTGCCATGGCCCCCACCACATTGATGTCCCCCGGGACATCCCCCAGGGAGAGGGCATAGATGCTGTCCCCGTCTGCGGTGGTGTGGACCGGCCGGATAGCCCTGGCGTAGCCGTTATGGGCCATGCCGGCAAGCTTGGTCAAGGGCGTTTTATCAAACTTCCCGTTGGTGACCACCACGCCTAGGGTGGTATTGCCCGCAAACAGATTTTCCGCCGGGGCGATGTCTGCAAACATCTCCTCCAAGGTGCAGGACAGGCTCGTCCTCTTCTCATTAAGCAGGCCGGCCGCCGGGCGTCCGTCGGGACCGTACACGTCCCCCAGGGCGTTCACCGCCACCAGCGCCCCCACCTTCAGAGGTCCGGTCTGGAGCGCATAGGTACCGAAGCCCGACTTCATCGCCCGGCCCATCCCACGGTATTTCCCGATGGAGCAGCCCGTACCCGCCCCTACATTGCCCTCAGCGGGGGCAGAGCGCCCCGCATTCTCACAGGCCTGGTAGGCCATCTCGGCGGTAGGCCGTACCTCCTTGCTGCCCACCCCCAGGTCGAAGAGGCAGGACTGGCTCACCAGTGGTACCTTGGTCACCCCCACGTCAAAGCCGATGTCCCGCTCCTCCAGATACCGCTGGACACCCCCGGCAGCGTCCAGCCCGAAGGCGCTGCCGCCGGAGAGCAGCACTGCGTTGATCCCCTGGGCGGCAGCCACCGGGGCCAAGATCTGTGACTCCCGGGAAGCGGGGCCCCCTCCTCGGACATCCAGCCCGGCGGAGCTCATCCGGTCGCACAGGATCACCGTGCAGCCGGTAGCCGCCTCCAGATCCTGGGCGTGGCCCACCTGGAAACCGCCCACCTCCATGATCCCGATCTCTCTCATCATATCTCTCCCCTTCACTCCTTCAGCACGACCCGCAGGGCCTTGCACACCGAGCCGCTGATGACGCAGCCCACTGCGGCCTCGATCACGGCCTGAATGCCCACATAGGCGGCGGCAAACAGTAAAATGTTGTCCTGGAACTTGGCCATCAGCTCCTCGCCCAGCAGGACCTGGAGCGTGGGGGCGTTCAGGAAGATCAGGATCAGCACCGTCATATAGAACAGGGTGTTCAGCACCGGCGCCGCCAGCCCCCCGATGTAATAGGAAATGGTGTTCCCCCTGTCCAGCCTGCGGGCGGCCCGGTAGACCCAGCCCACGCACACCCCCATCAGGACACGGGGGATGATGCTATTCACAAAGCTCAGCACCACCACCACACCTCCGGTATAGCCGGCCAGGAACAGGGTGCTGAACCCGGTCTTGATGGCGGTGTAGAAGCTGATGCAGCCCATCACGCCCCCCAGGACGCCCCCAGCCAGCGGACCCAGCATCATAGCGCCCACGGCCACTGGTACCGTCATAATGGACGCGTACTGTCCGGGCAGCGGGATCATGGCCAATCCTGTGATGTTCATCATCAGCAGGATCCCCACCAACAGAGCCAATTCCATCAGATACGTGAGACTTGTTTTTGCCCTTACCATATTCAATTCCTCCTGCTGCCGCTCCGCCATCTGCGGATGCAGCGCAATTTTGGGGGCGCCCCCATCCGGGAAAACACCCTGACACAAAAGTCAAAGGCATTATACTCTAATTTTCCCTCTTTTTCAAGGCAAAATCAGCCGGGGTGCCGGACCGGAGGACCAGAAAAGCCCCGACGGTCCTGCGGCGCAGGACCGTCGGGGCGGACGCAGATATCCCGTCAGCGGCCCAGCCGGCTTTTGAAGGCGTTGTAGCCGTGGGCGGTCAGCTGCTCCAAACCCCCGGCGCTGTCCAGCTTCCAGAGATTGGGGAGAGGCATGCCGTTGAAGGTATTGTTTTTACAGGTGGTATAGATGGCCATGTCGCCGAGCAGGACCAGGTCGCCCTCCTGAAGGGGCCGGTCAAAGTCGTAGTCCCCGATCACGTCCCCGGCCAGACAGGTGGGGCCGGCCAGGCGGAACATATGGCCCTCCCCTGGCTCGGTACTGGCCCCCAGGATGGGGGGCTGGTAGGGCATTTCCAGCACGTCGGGCATGTGGCAGGCGGCGCTGACGTCCAAGATGGCGATCCTGACACCGCCGTTTTCCACCACGTCCAGCACCCGGCTGGCCAAATATCCGGCATTCAGGGCCACTGCCTCCCCAGGTTCCAGGTAGACATTTACCCCCCAGGACTGCTGGGCGTGACGGATACAGTCCTCCAGGGTGCCCAAATCATAGTCCGGGCGGGTGATGTGATGCCCGCCCCCCATATTGATCCATTTCATTTCGGGCAGAATGTCCCCGAACTTCTCCTCCACCGCCGCTAAGGTGGTTTTCAAATCGTCGGAGTTCTGCTCGCACAGGGTATGGAAGTGAATGCCGTCCAGCAGGGACAGGGTGGCCTCGTCCATCTCCTGGTCCCACACGTTCCGGGTCACCCCCATGCGGCTGCCAGGGGCGCAGGGGTCGTAGATGGCGTGGCCCTCCTGGGTGGAGCACTCCGGATTCACCCGCAGTCCCAGGCTTTTGCCCGCCTGCTTGCCCCGGGGCCCGAAGGCCTTCAGCTGGTGGATGGAGTTAAAGACGATGTGGTCGGCGTATTGCAGGAGCTCCTGAAACTCGTCCTCCCGGTAGGCCCCGCAGAACACGTGGACCTCCCCCTGGGGCATCTCCTCCTTGCCCAGCCGGGCCTCATAGAGGCCGCTGGCCTCGGTGCCCGCCAGGTACCGGGACAGGAGGGGGTAGAAATCGTAGTTGGAGAAAGCCTTCTGGGCCAGCAGCACCCGGCAGCCAGTACGCTCCGCCAGAGCGGCGAGCACTTCTCCGTTTTTCCGCAGCCGCTCCTCGTCGATGACGTAGGCCGGGGTGGGCAGCTGGGCAAACAGGGCCCGGGGGTCGTAGTTTGCCAGGCCCGCAAACTGGGGATCTTGTAAGGTCTTATATCCCATCAGTCCACCAGCACGGGGTCGTGGTCTTCGCTGCGGGGCAGGCCGTACTTGTCCAGGGCGTCCAGGAAGGGATCGGGATCAAACTCCTCCACGGTGTGCACGCCCTTCTGGGTCCACTTACCAGTGAGCAGCATGAGGGCGCCGCACATGGCGGGCACGCCGGTGGTGTAGCTGATGGCCTGGCTGGCCACCTCCCGATAGCACTCCTGGTGGTCGCACACGTTGTAGATGTAGTAGGTCTTTTCCCGGCCGTCCTTCTTGCCGGTGAAGATGCAGCCGATGTTGGTCTTGCCGTGAGTGCGGGGCCCCAGGCTGGCGGGGTCTGGAAGCAGGGCCTTCAGGAACTTGATGGGCACGATCTGCTGTCCCTCGAACTCCACTGGGGTGGTGGACAGCATGCCCACGTTCTCCAGACACTTCATGTGGGTGAGGTAGCTCTGGCTGAAGGTCATGAAGAAGCGGATACGGCGTACCTCGGGGATGTTCTCGGCCAGAGACTCGATCTCCTCGTGGTGGAGCAGGTACATGTCCTTCTCGCCCACCTGGTCGAAGTTGTACTCCCGCTTGATGCTCATGGCGGGGATCTCCACCCAGCGGCCGTCCTCCCAATAGCTGCCGGGGGCCGAGACCTCCCGCAGGTTCACCTCGGGGTTGAAGTTAGTGGCGAAGGGGTAGCCGTGGTCGCCGCCGTTACAGTCCAGGATGTCGATGGTGTCGATGGTGTCGAACTCGTGCTTCTTGGCGTAGGCGCAGTAGGCCTGAGTCACGCCGGGATCAAAGCCGCAGCCCAGCAAGGCGGTGAGTCCGGCCTTCTCGAACTTCTCCCGGTAGGCCCACTGCCAGGTGTAGTCGAAGTAGGCAGAGAATCCCTTCTCCTTGCAGCGCTTCTCATAGGCGGCCTTCCACTCCGGCTCCTCAATGTCCTCGGGCTCGTAGTTGGCGGTGTCCATGTAATTGACGCCGCACTCCAGGCAGGCGTCCATGATGGTCAGATCCTGGTAGGGCAGGGCGATGTTCATCACCAGGTCGGGCTGGCAGCTCTTAATGAGGGCGACCACTTCTTCCACCTTGTCGGCGTCCACCTGGGCAGTGGTGATCTTGGTGGCAGTCTTGCCCGCCAGCTCGGCGGCCAGCTTGTCACACTTGGACTTGGTGCGGCTGGCGATGCACAGTTCAGTTGGCAAAAGCTGTCAGCAATTACTGGGCTAATTTTATCAAAAATGGTGATCCGAACGGAGGTGCGCTACCAGTATGGACGCCCTATGACCGTACCTCACCAGCATATATGGCGCTGGATGTTCAGTCACATATGCAGCCACAGGTTACCAATGAAGCAGTTGACCTCCGGGTCAAATACTATTGTGGTGAATAGCTGCAGGTCGATGTGATCACACACCTATTCAACTCCACCTCGAAGCCTCATACATATGGTATTTTCAAACCCACAACATGGGCCGTATATCGTAGAAGCTGCATATCCGCCATCAAGCGGGGGCAACACATTGCATATCCAAGAAGCCCGCAGGTCACGCAAAGACCTGCGGGCTTTCTGTATCTCAGCATGGAGATGGTAAAGGTAGGTGGTGTGAGCTGTTTCCCTAGGTTTCAGAAATGGCGCGTTGGGAACCGATAGGAGGTGGGCCGCGGAGCGCAGCCGGTCAGCGAGGCAGGTCCTCCCAGCCTATCAGCCCATAGGCGGAACCGGCGGACTGGACCGCCCGCAGGATGGCCCGCTCCATGGCCAGGGCTGCCATGGCCCCCACCACATTGATGTCCCCCGGGACATCCCCCAGGGAGAGGGCATAGATGCTGTCCCCGTCTGCGGTGGTGTGGACCGGCCGGATAGCCCTGGCGTAGCCGTTATGGGCCATGCCGGCAAGCTTGGTCAAGGGCGTTTTATCAAACTTCCCGTTGGTGACCACCACGCCTAGGGTGGTATTGCCCGCAAACAGATTTTCCGCCGGGGCGATGTCTGCAAACATCTCCTCCAAGGTGCAGGACAGGCTCGTCCTCTTCTCATTAAGCAGGCCGGCCGCCGGGCGTCCGTCGGGACCGTACACGTCCCCCAGGGCGTTCACCGCCACCAGCGCCCCCACCTTCAGAGGTCCGGTCTGGAGCGCATAGGTACCGAAGCCCGACTTCATCGCCCGGCCCATCCCACGGTATTTCCCGATGGAGCAGCCCGTACCCGCCCCTACATTGCCCTCAGCGGGGGCAGAGCGCCCCGCATTCTCACAGGCCTGGTAGGCCATCTCGGCGGTAGGCCGTACCTCCTTGCTGCCCACCCCCAGGTCGAAGAGGCAGGACTGGCTCACCAGTGGTACCTTGGTCACCCCCACGTCAAAGCCGATGTCCCGCTCCTCCAGATACCGCTGGACACCCCCGGCAGCGTCCAGCCCGAAGGCGCTGCCGCCGGAGAGCAGCACTGCGTTGATCCCCTGGGCGGCAGCCACCGGGGCCAAGATCTGTGACTCCCGGGAAGCGGGGCCCCCTCCTCGGACATCCAGCCCGGCGGAGCTCATCCGGTCGCACAGGATCACCGTGCAGCCGGTAGCCGCCTCCAGATCCTGGGCGTGGCCCACCTGGAAACCGCCCACCTCCATGATCCCGATCTCTCTCATCATATCTCTCCCCTTCACTCCTTCAGCACGACCCGCAGGGCCTTGCACACCGAGCCGCTGATGACGCAGCCCACTGCGGCCTCGATCACGGCCTGAATGCCCACATAGGCGGCGGCAAACAGTAAAATGTTGTCCTGGAACTTGGCCATCAGCTCCTCGCCCAGCAGGACCTGGAGCGTGGGGGCGTTCAGGAAGATCAGGATCAGCACCGTCATATAGAACAGGGTGTTCAGCACCGGCGCCGCCAGCCCCCCGATGTAATAGGAAATGGTGTTCCCCCTGTCCAGCCTGCGGGCGGCCCGGTAGACCCAGCCCACGCACACCCCCATCAGGACACGGGGGATGATGCTATTCACAAAGCTCAGCACCACCACCACACCTCCGGTATAGCCGGCCAGGAACAGGGTGCTGAACCCGGTCTTGATGGCGGTGTAGAAGCTGATGCAGCCCATCACGCCCCCCAGGACGCCCCCAGCCAGCGGACCCAGCATCATAGCGCCCACGGCCACTGGTACCGTCATAATGGACGCGTACTGTCCGGGCAGCGGGATCATGGCCAATCCTGTGATGTTCATCATCAGCAGGATCCCCACCAACAGAGCCAATTCCATCAGATACGTGAGACTTGTTTTTGCCCTTACCATATTCAATTCCTCCTGCTGCCGCTCCGCCATCTGCGGATGCAGCGCAATTTTGGGGGCGCCCCCATCCGGGAAAACACCCTGACACAAAAGTCAAAGGCATTATACTCTAATTTTCCCTCTTTTTCAAGGCAAAATCAGCCGGGGTGCCGGACCGGAGGACCAGAAAAGCCCCGACGGTCCTGCGGCGCAGGACCGTCGGGGCGGACGCAGATATCCCGTCAGCGGCCCAGCCGGCTTTTGAAGGCGTTGTAGCCGTGGGCGGTCAGCTGCTCCAAACCCCCGGCGCTGTCCAGCTTCCAGAGATTGGGGAGAGGCATGCCGTTGAAGGTATTGTTTTTACAGGTGGTATAGATGGCCATGTCGCCGAGCAGGACCAGGTCGCCCTCCTGAAGGGGCCGGTCAAAGTCGTAGTCCCCGATCACGTCCCCGGCCAGACAGGTGGGGCCGGCCAGGCGGAACATATGGCCCTCCCCTGGCTCGGTACTGGCCCCCAGGATGGGGGGCTGGTAGGGCATTTCCAGCACGTCGGGCATGTGGCAGGCGGCGCTGACGTCCAAGATGGCGATCCTGACACCGCCGTTTTCCACCACGTCCAGCACCCGGCTGGCCAAATATCCGGCATTCAGGGCCACTGCCTCCCCAGGTTCCAGGTAGACATTTACCCCCCAGGACTGCTGGGCGTGACGGATACAGTCCTCCAGGGTGCCCAAATCATAGTCCGGGCGGGTGATGTGATGCCCGCCCCCCATATTGATCCATTTCATTTCGGGCAGAATGTCCCCGAACTTCTCCTCCACCGCCGCTAAGGTGGTTTTCAAATCGTCGGAGTTCTGCTCGCACAGGGTATGGAAGTGAATGCCGTCCAGCAGGGACAGGGTGGCCTCGTCCATCTCCTGGTCCCACACGTTCCGGGTCACCCCCATGCGGCTGCCAGGGGCGCAGGGGTCGTAGATGGCGTGGCCCTCCTGGGTGGAGCACTCCGGATTCACCCGCAGTCCCAGGCTTTTGCCCGCCTGCTTGCCCCGGGGCCCGAAGGCCTTCAGCTGGTGGATGGAGTTAAAGACGATGTGGTCGGCGTATTGCAGGAGCTCCTGAAACTCGTCCTCCCGGTAGGCCCCGCAGAACACGTGGACCTCCCCCTGGGGCATCTCCTCCTTGCCCAGCCGGGCCTCATAGAGGCCGCTGGCCTCGGTGCCCGCCAGGTACCGGGACAGGAGGGGGTAGAAATCGTAGTTGGAGAAAGCCTTCTGGGCCAGCAGCACCCGGCAGCCAGTACGCTCCGCCAGAGCGGCGAGCACTTCTCCGTTTTTCCGCAGCCGCTCCTCGTCGATGACGTAGGCCGGGGTGGGCAGCTGGGCAAACAGGGCCCGGGGGTCGTAGTTTGCCAGGCCCGCAAACTGGGGATCTTGTAAGGTCTTATATCCCATCAGTCCACCAGCACGGGGTCGTGGTCTTCGCTGCGGGGCAGGCCGTACTTGTCCAGGGCGTCCAGGAAGGGATCGGGATCAAACTCCTCCACGGTGTGCACGCCCTTCTGGGTCCACTTACCAGTGAGCAGCATGAGGGCGCCGCACATGGCGGGCACGCCGGTGGTGTAGCTGATGGCCTGGCTGGCCACCTCCCGATAGCACTCCTGGTGGTCGCACACGTTGTAGATGTAGTAGGTCTTTTCCCGGCCGTCCTTCTTGCCGGTGAAGATGCAGCCGATGTTGGTCTTGCCGTGAGTGCGGGGCCCCAGGCTGGCGGGGTCTGGAAGCAGGGCCTTCAGGAACTTGATGGGCACGATCTGCTGTCCCTCGAACTCCACTGGGGTGGTGGACAGCATGCCCACGTTCTCCAGACACTTCATGTGGGTGAGGTAGCTCTGGCTGAAGGTCATGAAGAAGCGGATACGGCGTACCTCGGGGATGTTCTCGGCCAGAGACTCGATCTCCTCGTGGTGGAGCAGGTACATGTCCTTCTCGCCCACCTGGTCGAAGTTGTACTCCCGCTTGATGCTCATGGCGGGGATCTCCACCCAGCGGCCGTCCTCCCAATAGCTGCCGGGGGCCGAGACCTCCCGCAGGTTCACCTCGGGGTTGAAGTTAGTGGCGAAGGGGTAGCCGTGGTCGCCGCCGTTACAGTCCAGGATGTCGATGGTGTCGATGGTGTCGAACTCGTGCTTCTTGGCGTAGGCGCAGTAGGCCTGAGTCACGCCGGGATCAAAGCCGCAGCCCAGCAAGGCGGTGAGTCCGGCCTTCTCGAACTTCTCCCGGTAGGCCCACTGCCAGGTGTAGTCGAAGTAGGCAGAGAATCCCTTCTCCTTGCAGCGCTTCTCATAGGCGGCCTTCCACTCCGGCTCCTCAATGTCCTCGGGCTCGTAGTTGGCGGTGTCCATGTAATTGACGCCGCACTCCAGGCAGGCGTCCATGATGGTCAGATCCTGGTAGGGCAGGGCGATGTTCATCACCAGGTCGGGCTGGCAGCTCTTAATGAGGGCGACCACTTCTTCCACCTTGTCGGCGTCCACCTGGGCAGTGGTGATCTTGGTGGCAGTCTTGCCCGCCAGCTCGGCGGCCAGCTTGTCACACTTGGACTTGGTGCGGCTGGCGATGCACAGTTCGGTAAACACATCGCTGACCTGGCAGCACTTGCGGATGGCCACGTTGGCCACGCCGCCGCAGCCGATCACTAATACTCTGCTCATAATCACTTCTCCTTTGTTCTTCTCATTTTATACGCCCCGGTCCCCTCCGGGGGCCAGATATTGTGTTTTCTATTGGGACAGGGCCAGCAGCAGCTCCCTCAGCACCTTGCAGGCGGCGGCGGTGGACACGCCGCTCTGATCCAGCATGGGGGCCAGCTCGTTCACATCCGCCCCCACCACGTTGGTTTTGGCCACCATCTGAATGGCCTCCAGCAGCTGGGGGAAGGTGACGCCGCCCGCCTCGGGGGTGCCGGTTCCGGGGAAGGCGGAGGGGTCCAGGCAGTCCAGGTCGATGGTGAGATAGACCGGGGCCCGGCTGGCCTCCAGGGTCTGGACCAGCTCCTCCAGGCCGTCAAAGGTGAAGGGGTGCAGGTCCGTGTGCTCCCTGGCGAAGCGGAACTCCTCCCGTTCCCCGCTGCGGATACCGAACTGGTGGATGCGTCCGTCTCCCAGCAGGTCGTGGCAGCGGCGGATGACGCAGGCATGGCTGAGTTTCGCGCCCAGGTAGTCGTCCCGCAGGTCGGCATGGGCGTCAAAGTGGATGATATGTACGTCGGGCCAGCGCCGCTGGATGGCCCGGAAGCTGCCCAGGGTCACCAGATGCTCGCCCCCAAGCAGCACAGGCAGCTTGCCTGCGGCCAGAATCTCCTCCGCCCGGCTCTCAATGTCCAGCAGCGCCAGCTCCGTGCTGCCAAAGCACAGCTCCAGATCACCGCTGTCGAAGATGCGATAGTCGGTCAGGTCCTTGTCCTGGTAAGGGCTGTACGTCTCCAGGCCGAAGCTCTCATGGCGCATGGCGGAGGGGCCGAACCGGGCGCCGGGACGGAAGCTGGTAGTGGAGTCGAAAGGGGCGCCGAACAGAACGATGCGCGCTTTCTCAAAGCTGCTGTCGCAGCCGATAAAGGTCTCGATATTGGGATCCATCTTCACTCTACCTCCTTCAGCATCTCTTCCAAAAACGCCGGCAGGCAGAAGGCCCCCACATGCAGGCGGACGGTGTAATACTGCGTCTTCAAATGGAGCCCCAGCCACTTGTCCCGGTCGAAGTCATCCACCGGGTGATACTTCTTGCTGGCAAAGCCGAACAGCCAGTAGCCGGCGGCATAGGTGGGGATATGGGCCTGATACACCCGGCTGATGGGGAAAGTGCTGACGATGCGCTTGTGGCTGCGCTGCATGGCCTCCGCGTCGTGGCGGTAGAAGGGGCTGCCCTGCTGATTGACCATAATGCCGTCATCCCGGAGGGCGTTGTAGCAGATGCCGTAGAACTCCCGGGTAAAGTAGCCCTCCGAGGGGCCGAAGGGGTCAGTGGAGTCCACGATGATCAGGTCATACTGGGCGTGGCGGCGGCGGATGAACCGCAGGGCGTTGTCGAAGTAGATGTGCACCCGGGAGTCATCCAGGCGGCAGGCGTTCTCCGGCAGATAGCGCCGGCAGGCCTCCACCACCTGCTCGTCCATCTCCACCAGGTCGATGGACCGGATGCACTCGTACCGGGCCAGCTCCTTCACCACGCCGCCGTCCCCCGCACCGATGACCAGCACGTCCTGCACATGGGGGTGGACGGCCATAGGCACGTGGGTGATCATCTCGTCATAGATGAACTCGTCCCGCTCAGTGAGCATCACATTGCCGTCCAGGGCCAGGACCTTGCCGAACTCTGGGGTGTCGTAGATGTCGATCTGCTGGTACTCGCTCCGGTGGGAGTAGAGGTGCCGGTCCACCCGCATGCTGTGCTTCACGTCGGGGGTATGAAATTCGCTGAACCAGAGCTCCATTTACCGCGCCTCCTGTGTGAGTATGTTGATCTCCTCGATCTCCGGGTCCTCGGGTCCGGTCATGGAGCAGCCCTTCTCCTTGGCGTAGCGGATGTAGTCCAGGATCTCCGCCGTGATCCGCTCCCCAGGGGCCAGGATGGGGATGCCGGGGGGATAGCACATAACGAATTCGCTGCACACCTGTCCCACACTGTCCTCCAGGCGGACGCTGCGCTTGTCCGCGTAGAAGGCCTCCTGGGGGCTGGTGACCACCTCGGGGGCGATGTATTCCTGGTTCATCAGGCCGCTGCCGTCGGTTTGATAGCGGCGGCGGATCTCCGCCAGGGCGCTGACCAGCCGCTCCAGCTCCTGGGGCCGGTCCCCGATGGACAGATAGGCCAGGATGTTGCCGATATCCCCGAACTCGATCTGGATGTCGTACTCGTCCCGGAGCAGGTCGTAGACCTCGATGCCGGCCAGGCCCACGTCCCGGGTGTGGACGCTGAGCTTGGTGGGGTCGAAGTCGAAGATGGAGTCGCCGTTGATGAGCTCCCGGCCGAAGGCGTAGTACCCGCCCACGGCGTTGATCTCCTCCCGGGCGTACTCCGCCATGGCGCACACCTGGCGAAAGACCTCCCGGCCGCGGAGGGCCAGGTTGCGGCGGCTGATATCCAGGCTGGACATCAGCAGATAGCTGCCCGAGGTGGTCTGAGTCAGGTTGATGATCTTCCGCACATGCCCCTCGTGGATGCCGGGGCCGATGAGCAGGAGGCTGGACTGGGTCAGGCTCCCGCCGCTCTTGTGCATGGACACGGAGGCCATGTCCGCCCCGGCTTCCATCGCTGACACCGGCATGTGATCCCCGAAGTAGAAGTGGGTGCCGTGGGCCTCGTCCGCCAGGCAGTACATGCCCGCCTCGTGGGCCATTTCCACGATGGCCCGCAGGTCGCTGCAAATGCCGTAGTAGGTGGGGTTGTTCACCAGCACCGCCACAGCGTCTGGGTTCTCCCGGATAGCACGGGCCACCTGCTCCCGCTTCATGCCCAGGGAGATGCCCAGGCGCGGGTCCACCTCCGGGTTGACATAGACAGGGATGGCACCGCAAAGCACCAGGGCGTTGATGACGCTGCGGTGGACATTCCGGGGCATGATGATCTTGTCCCCCCGCTTGCAGGTGGACAGCACCATGCTCTGCACCGAGCTGGTGGTGCCCCCCACCATCAGAAAGGCGTGGGCCGCGCCGAAGGCGTCGGCGGCCAGCTCCTCCGCCTCCCGGATGACAGAGATGGGGTGGCACAGGTTGTCCAGGGGTTTCATGCTGTTCACGTCGATGCTGACACACTGCTCCCCCAGGAAGCGGGTCAGCTCCGGGTTGCCCCGGCCCCGCTTGTGCCCGGGCACATCGAAGGGAACGACCCGCATCTGCCGGAAGGTCTGGAGCGCCTCGTAGATCGGGGCCTTGTTCTGGTCCAGGGTATGTTCTTCTTTCATCTGCCAACACCTCGAAGCACAAAAAAACACAAGCTGCATTTGAACAGCTTGTGTTTGGATCAATTTGTACACGATAAGCTCCAAGTCCCCTGTCCGGCCGCGATGGCGGACAAACGCCTGCAAATAACAGCTGGGGGCGGGAGATATGTCTGGTACTGAGAGTCTATATAGCAACAAGATACTTTTACCACTCTGTTATTGACCGTTTCACAAGTCTGCGCAAACACGCATCTGGTTATGAAGTAACCAACTTATAAAATTTGAGCTTTTAACTCAATCAATAAGGGCGGTAACCCGCCGATCGGCAATGGACCCGGCTGTCCGTATGGCCTTGACTCCCGGAGGAGTGGTCCCAGTATTCTTGGCCAGATAAACTCCAGTCAGATTGCTACAAAATATAGCATAGAACTTCCGATATGTCAATCGTTTTTCCCGGGATATTTGGAGGGCAAAGGGCGGGACGCACTTTGCCCCTCCTCCCGCGCCTCCCCGCGCTCCGCCAATGTGCCGGCCTCTGACTCTCCGTACACTTGGACCCCGTGTTCCTCCAGCAGGCGGGCGGTCACACCGGAGCCCTCAGTCAGCCTGCCGGTGAAGCTGCCGTCATAGATCTGCCCCCTGCCGCAGGAGGGGCTCCTCTCCTTCAGCACCGCCAGGGTGCACCTATGGGCCCGGGCCAGCTCCAGCACCTCTTCGGCTCCGAGGCGGTACGCCTCCGTCACGTCCTTTCCCGCCCGGTCCACCACCCGGCCGTCTCTCTGGAGCTCCGCCGGCGGGCGGGGCGTGGGCAGGCCGCCCATCACCTCCGGGCACACGGGGATCAGCCGGTGCCCCAGCACCTCCAGCCGCGCCAGCTCCCCGCAGGGCCTGGAGGCCCCGTCGTACCGGCAGGGAGTCCCCAGCAGGCAGGCACTGACCAAAATATCCATCTGTCTCTCCCCTTCCCCAACATCAGAAAAGGGCCCGCTGCGCCTTGCAGCGGGCCCTCAATCTGCTGTCAATGGGTCAAATAATATTTCACCAAAGTCTGGAGCAGCTCATCCCGGTCCACTTTTCGGATCAGCGCCCTGGCGTTATTGTGGTTGGTGATATAGGTGGGATCTTCTGAGAGGATATAGCCCACGATCTGATTGACTGGGTTATAGCCCTTCTCCTGAAGCGCCTGATACACCGTAGTCAAGATCGCCTTGATCTCCAGATCCCGCTGATCGCCCAGCCGGAACTTCCGAGTGAAATCCATCTCATCCATCGAACACACCTCCTGCAGCGTTGAAGTGGAACACTTGTGCTTAGTTTACTCCAAAAAGGAGGCGGTGTAAAGGGTATGGGGCAAAATTTTAAGAAAAATTTAGGACTCCTCCGGCTCCTGCCGGCCCTTCTGCTCCGCCGGCACCCACTCCACCCGCAGGAAGCAGCACAGCAGGTACACAGCGGCCACCAGAAGGGCGGCCACCGCCAGCTCCTCGCTGGGCTGGCCGAAGCGCAGATAATACTGGGTGGACATCTCTGCCTTTTCCTCCATCAGCCTGCCGGAAAACAGGGAATAGACCTGGGGATAGGCCAGCATCCCCCGGAACCCCAGGCAAGCCAGCATCATGGCCAGGACCGGGAGCAGCATCCCCCAATGCCTCCGCTTCAGGCAGGGGAGCAGAGCCAGCACCCCTGCCATCGTCCAGACCGCCAGATAGAGTTCCTGCTGGTGCTGGTACCAGAATCTCGGCAGGAGAGTCTGCCGGTAGAGATACCAGAACCCGGCCAGGACGATGGGGCACAGAGCGGGCATGGCCTTGCTCCAGGCGAAGGGGGCCCGGGCCAGCCGGGGATGCCCCCGCAGGTCGGGCAGCCGCACCGGGAGATCCCCTCTCTCCCCCGCCAGCCGCCGGGCAGCCAGCTGAGTCAGAACGGTGAGGCCGCAGGCGCCCGCCAGCCATAGGGGCCCCAGAACAAGGACCAGCTGAAGCAGCGCGCCGGCATCCCCTCTCAGCAGTTGGAAAATCATGTTCTTCCACTGGCTCAGAACTGTGGGAAAAAGCACCTGAAACACCACGCCCCCCAGTTCTTCCGCCAGGGTCCAACTGACGCAAAAGCACATGGCCCAGCTGCCCAGGCGGAACCAGCGGGCGTGATAGGTGTAGTGAGTCTGGAGATAGATGCCGTAGGCCAGACAGCCCAGATAGAGGGCCCAGCACACCGGCACGGGGACGAACCTCCGCAGTAAATAAAAGGCCAGTCCTCCGCCGATGGCGAAGGCAAAGGAGAGCAGATTCTGCCAGTCGCTTTTCTGCAATGTGGGGACAGGGGCACCTGGGTCCAGCAGGGCATCCACCGTCACATCCAGTGCCCGGGCCAGAGAGAGCAGGGTAGGGACATCCGGGTAGCTCCCGCTCTCCCACCGGGAGACTGATTTGTTGGACACGCCGATGCGATCGGCCAGCTCCTGCTGGGTGAGCCCCCGCTCCCGGCGGTACCGTTTCAGCCGCTGGGCAAATTCCAGTTCATCCATGGTGTCTCCTCCTGTGATCCTTTCTTGCCTCTATCATACCGGAAAAACGTTCCCGCCGCCACCCCGGAGGGTGAGAATCTGTTCTCGCGGGACAGGAATTTGTTTCCGGAAGTGGAAAATCAGGTCTCAGGCCGCAGGGGGCACATAGGATGCGTCCCCTGCAAGATGTTGTAAACCTCCGGCTCACAGCACTGTGCATTGCCGACCGGCTCAGCTGTCTGTACAGGTCTCGCGATCTCGTCCATCACTCTTTCTTTCCGGGATCACAAATAAAAGGATCAAATGCCAATAGGAATAATATAAAAACAGACAACATATCCCATACATCAGGTACAGGATCGCCCGCCCTAGTGCCGTCTCTGGCTTCGTACTGTTTTATGGTTACATCGGGCATAAAAAGCGGGGGCGAAACTAAGTTTCGCCCCCGCCAAAACTTTTCTGCGGGAAAACGCTTGTACTCGCTGCGCGCCCCGTCTGCCACGGGGCGGCCTCAGCGCAGTACCGCACCCAGCTCCTTTTCCAGAGTTTCCAAAATCGCTTTCACATCGGCGTCCGCCTCTTCGGCGGTCAGGCTGCGGTCGTCGGCCCGGAGGACCAGGTTGAAGGCCACAGACTTCTTGCCCTCGGCCACGCCCTTGCCCCGATAGATGTCGAACAGGGTGACCTCCTTCAGCAGTCCCTTCGCCCCCCGACGGATGCAGTCCTCCAAGGCTCCCACGGTGACCGCTTCGCCGCACACCACAGCAATATCCCGGGTGACGGCAGGGAACTTGGGCAGGGGCACGTACTGGGGATCGGGGCCCTTCCCGCACATCAGCTGGTCAAAGTCCAGCTCGGCGCAGTAGAACTCTGCGTCCACGCCGTAGTTCTGGGCCACCAGGGGGTGGATCTGACCAAACACGCCCACCTCCTGGCCGTTGACCAGCACCTGGGCACAGCGGCCTGGGTGGTAGGAGGGATTGGGGATCTGAGGGGCCTCAAAGGTGACGTCCGCCGCCCGGATCTCTCCCAGGATGGCCTCCACCGCCCCCTTCAGGGCAAAGAAGTCCATTCCTTCGCCATAAGCGCCCAGAGAGAGCACCTTCTTCTCCACCGCCAGGCCGTCGGCCCCGCCAGGGAGATAGATGCGGCCCACCTCATACAGCTTGGCGCACTTGTTGCGGAAGTTGTAGTTCCGGGTCAGGATCTCCAGCATGGAGGGGAGCACCGTGGTGCGCATGATGGAGGTATCCTCCCCCAGAGGGTTGAGGATCTTGAAGGACTGGCGGCGGGGATCGTCCGAAGCCCAGCGGATCTTGTCGTAGTAGGTGGGGGAAATGAAGGAGTAGGTGATGATCTCGTCATAGCCGCATGCACGGCACACCGCCCCCAAGGCGCGCTCCAGCTCCTGCTCAGGGGAGTAGCCGCCCCGGGTGGTCTGGCCCCGCATGAGGGTGGTGGGGATGTTGTTGTAGCCGTGGAACCGGGCCACCTCCTCGGCCAGATCGGCCATGGCCTCCACGTCGGAACGCCAGGAGGGCACGGTGACCTGGTCTCCCTCCACCTGGAAGTCCAGCTTCTTCAGGATGGACACCATCTCCTCGGCGGCGATGTCGGTGCCCAGCAGGGCGTTGATCTTCTCCGGCTCCAGCTTGAGCACCCGGGGCTGAGGGACGTAGTTGAGGATGTCGATGACGCCGTCCACCACCTCGCCGGCCCCCAGCAGCTCCACCAGCTCACAGGCCCGCTCCACGGCGGGGAGGGTGTTCAGGGGGTCCAGGCCCTTCTCATACTTGGCGCTGGCCTCAGTGCGCATGCCCAGGGCCAGGGCAGTGCGGCGGATGGTGGTGCCGTCGAAGTTGGCGGACTCAAAGACCACGTCCGCGGTGTCGGAGACGATCTCGCTGTTCAGGCCGCCCATAATGCCCGCCAGGCCCACGGCCCGGTGCTCATCGGCAATGACCAGCATATTGGGATTGAGCTTGCGCACGCTTCCGTCCAGGGTGGTGAGCTCCTCGCCCTCCTCCGCCCGGCGGACCACGATCTTGCCGCCCTTCACATAGCGGTAGTCGAAGGCATGCATGGGCTGGCCGTACTCCAGCATGACGTAGTTGGTGATGTCCACGATGTTGTTGATGGGGCGCACGCCCATGGCCCGCAGCCGCTCCCGCATCCACTTTGGGGAGGGAGCGATCTTCACGTTGCGCACCATTCGGGCGGTGTATCGGGGGCACAGGTCGGCCGCCGGGGTCTCCACATCCAGCAGCTCCGGCAGCACGCCGGGGCCGCCGCCCTTCACCACCGGCTGGTGGAGGGCCAGGGGTGCGTCAAAGGTGGCGGAGGCCTCCCGGGCCAGGCCGATGATGGAGAGGCAGTCGGGGCGGTTGGGGGTGATCTCGAACTCCACCACGTGGTCGTCCAGGCCCACCACCGGCTTCAGGTCGTCCCCGGGTTTACAGTCCTCGTGAAGGATGAAGATGCCGTCGGGGATGCAGTGGGGGAACTCCGCCTGCTGGGCGTGGAGGTCATCCAGGGTGCAGACGGCCCCTCGCTTGGTGTCATAGGCCACCAGGTCGCCGTTGTGGAGATTGGCACAGGTGGTGGTGACTGTCACGGACAGGGCCTCCTGGCCGGCCCAGAACAGGCGGCAGGTCCAGCCGGCCTCTCCGGCGGGCTCTACTCCCTCCACCAGGGCAGCTATCACCGGCCCATAAATCTTGTCCCCCGGCTGGATGTCCGCGGAGATAGAGGGCTTGTCCTTATCCAGGGGCTTGTAGTCCCCCAGGATGGCGGCAGGAGTGATGACGGCGTAGGGGAAGTCCCGGGTGTCCAGGCCCAGCTCACTCAGGCCGCACAGCATGCCGTTGGACACCACGCCCCGCAGCTTGCCCTTTTCGATCTTCTTGCCCCCAGGCAGGGTGGACTTGTGCATGGCCACAGGCACCAGGTCGTCTATGTGGACGTTCCAGGCCCCGGTGACGATCTGCACCGGCTCCTCCCGGCCCACGTCGATCTGGCACACCCACATGTGGTCGCTGTCCGGGTGGTGCTCCATGGACAGCACCTTGCCCACCACCACGTTCTGGATCTCGGCACCCAGGTCGTGGGTCAGCTCCACCTTGGAGCCGGACAGGGTCATGGACTCCGCAAACTCTTTATCATCGGCCTCAACGCTCACAAACTCGCTGAGCCACTTGCGAGATAGATTCATAGTATAAAACTCCCTTTGTTTGAATTAGGAATGAGGAGTTAGAAATCAGGAATTGCGGTGTCCGGTTTTGCCGGAATATTTGGAATTGAGCTGCGGAAGAAACCGCTTCAATTTCTAACTCCTAATTTCTAATTCCTAATTGATTTTTAGAGCAATCAGAATTGCTCTAAAAATCTAACGTCGTTCTCGAAAATCAGACGCAGGTCAGCGATCTTGAAGCGGCGCATGGCGGTGCGCTCCAGCCCCATGCCGAAGGCCCAGCCGGAATAGACCTCCGGGTCGATGCCCGCCATTTTCAGCACCTTGGGGTGGACCATGCCGGCACCCAGCAGCTCGATCCAGCCCTCCCCCTTGCAGGTGGGACAGCCCGCGCCGCCGCACTTGTGACACTGCACGTCCATCTCGCAGGAAGGCTCGGTGAAGGGGAAGTGGTGAGGGCGGAAGCGGGTCTTGGTGCCCTTGCCGTAAAGCTGCTCCACCACCGTGTTCAGGGTGCCCTTCAGATCGGCCATGGTGACCCCCTTGTCGATGACCATGCCCTCCACCTGGTGGAACATGGGGGAGTGGGTCGCATCCACCTCATCCTTACGGTACACCCGGCCGGGGGCGATGATGCGGATAGGCAGTTCCATAGTCTCCATGGCCCGCACCTGCATGGGGCTGGTCTGGGAGCGGAGCATCACCCGGCTGTCCTCGTCAAAGTAGAAGGTGTCCGACCAGTCACGGGAGGGGTGTCCCTCCTCCGCATTGAGCTTGTCGAAGTTGTACTCGGCCAGCTCCACCTCCGGGCCGTCCAGCACGGTGAAGCCCATGCCGATGAAGATGTCCTTGATCTCATCCAGGGCCAGGTACATGGGGTGCTTGTGTCCCAGCTTCACCTCGCGGCCGGGGATGGTCACATCCACCGCCTCGTCCTTCAGGCGTTGCTCCAGGGCCTGGGCCTCCAGCTTACCGGAGGCGGCCTCAATGGCCGCCTCCAGAGCGGAGCGGACCTCGTTGGCCATCTGGCCCATGGCGGGGCGCTCCTCGGCGGACAGCTTGCCCATCATTTTCAGAACGGCGGTGAGCTCACCCTTCTTGCCCAGATACTGGACGCGCAGGCTGTCCAACTCGGCGGCGGACTGGGCCTGCCCAAAGGCGGCCAGCGCCTCCGAACGGATCTTTGCTAACTGTTCTTTCATCTGTGTTCTTCCTTTCAGAGGTAAATTGATCGGACGGGGGCGGACAGCAAAAAAGCCTTCCGCCCCAAACCTGTTGGGACGAAAGGCAACCCTTCCGCGGTACCACCCGTATTCGTGTCAGACACGCACTTGAACTTCCCGATAACGGCGGAACAGCCGTCCCCCTCTCAGGGGCCGCTCCCGGGCGAACCAAACGACACGCTTCAGGGCGGCTTTCAGCCGGTGACCACCCCTCTCTGAGAAACGAAAGCACGTTATTTTCCCGCTCTTCGCATTTGTACTAAAGGTATATATACCACAAATCTTCTTGTATTGCAAGTCCCCGGAGACTATAATAGAGGCGAGACCAGCAAAAAAGGAGGTCTTCTCCATGAAACGGCTCTTCACAGCCGCTCTCTCGGCGGCCCTGCTCCTGTCCCTCGCCCTTCCCTCCTCCGCCGCCGGGACCGGCCGGGCAGTGGACTGGGCCCTGTACACCGACATCACCGCCCAGATCAACGGCCACCCTCTGCGCTCCTACAATGTGAATGGCAGCACCGCCGTGGTGGCGGAGGACCTGCGCGGATATGGCTTCCAGGTCCTCTGGGATGCAGAGGACCGCACCCTTTCCGTGGAGCGGGCCGCGGACAGCACAGGCTGCCCTGCCCTCCCGGCGTCCTGGCCGGACTACACGCCGCCCGCCCTCACCCAGCCGGTGGGGACCCGGGCGCAGCCTATCCTGTCCACGGACATTGACACCTATGTGGCCGGGCAGTATGTCAGGAGCTGCAACATCGGCGGCGAGACCCTGATCTGGTTCTCCGACCTGGCTCCTTACGGTGCCGTTGCCTTCGACGAGGACAGCCGCACCGCCGAACTGACCCTCGGCGATCCCATGCAGATCCAGTTGGATGATCTGATCCAGCGCATGGAGGATGTAAAAGAGTTTATCAATGTGGAATATCAGCTGTATCCCTCGGCTTCCGGGACGCTATTTGCCGGCTCGATGGGTGGCGTTCCCCACGGGAGCAGTTTCCAACTATATTTTGTGAGAAACAACGGAACAAAACTCGATATCATCAGTCTTCTTCCCGCCTATATGGGTGGGTCTCACTCTTTCGCCCGTTATCGGGACATCGAACTGGATGATGCCGGAACTGTATTGACCTTTATTTCCCCGGTGAAAGAGACAATAAACTGGGCTACCGGCGAAACCAAGGACTGGGGAGATACCCTCTGTACAGTCGATCTGGTCAGCGGCACCATGCGGTCCATGCATCCCCTGTTCCAGACGCTGACCCAGTGGTCCGCCTATTATGAAGCAGAGACCTGGCCGGAAGGATTTCTCCCGCCCACGCCTCCCCTGTCTGACGGCAGTGTATCCCTGACCCTGAGCCAACCTGAGGGGACAGCCGAAGTGGTCTGTCTGGATGGTTCCCTTCCTTCCTACTTCATGTCCATCACCGTCAGCCAGGACGGCATCGCCGTTGTCCATGAGCAGGGGTTGTTCAGTCAAGACTTTTTCGGCACCCCCTATGGGCTCCTCTATCAGAAGCTGTTGGACCTGGAACTCCCCTCCGTCTTTCAAGATGATTCTGATTTGGAGGCATCGCCGGAGCAGATGGCTCAGGCCGCTCAGTGGCTCCAGGCCGCCAAGAATGGGGAGCCCATTCCAGGCAATCTCTGGTGGAGCGGCGGCAATGGACACCGGGATCTGGTCTTTGACTTTGATCAGCCTGTCACTCTGGAGAACGGAGACATTCTTACCTTTCATATGGGTCTGCCGGAATGACCGGCCTCTTCTCCCCACCAAGCAAAAACGCGCTGCCCGCTGGGCAGCGCGTTTTGTTTTTTATCCCCGGGCCACGGCCTCGGCCACCCGGATGCCGTCCACGGCGGCGGAGACGATCCCGCCGGCGTAGCCCGCCCCCTCGCCGCAGGGGTACAGGCCCCGCAGGGCGGACTGGAAGGTCTCGTCCCGCAGGATGCGCACCGGCGAGGAGGACCGGGTCTCCACTCCAGTGAGCACCCCGTCCGGCGCGGCGAAGCCCCGGAGCTTCCGGTCCATCAGGGGCAGGGCTCCCCGCAGCGTATCCGCCACCGCCCCGGGCAGGCACCGGTCCAGCTCCGTCCAGGTCACTCCTGGGCGGTAGGTGGGCCGGATGGCACCCGGTCCCTGGGAGGGCCGCTTCTTCAAAAAGTCCTCCACCCGCTGGGCAGGAGCCAGGAAGCCGCCACCCCCCGCCTGGAATGCCGCCCGCTCCCACTCCTCCTGGAAGCGCACCCCGGCCAGCGGTCCGGCACCAGCGGGGAAGTCCTCCGGCCCCACCCCCACGAGAAAGCCGCCGTTGATGTTCTTCCCATCCCGGGCCCGGAAGCTCATGCCGTTGGTCACCACCTGTCCCTGGGCGGAGGAGGCGGCCACCACCTCCCCCCCGGGGCACACGCAGAAGGTGAAGGCGGACCGGCCCGTGGGCAGGTGGCAGGCCAGCTTATAATCGGAGGGCGGGAGCTGTTTCCATGCCGGACCGTACTGCCGGGCGCTGATCTCCCGCTGAAGGTGCTCGATGCGCACCCCCACGGCAAAGGGCTTCTGCTCCATGGGCACCCCCGCCTGATGGAGCATGGCAAAGGTGTCCCGGGCGGAGTGTCCCGGGGCCAGCACCAGGGTGTCGGCTTTCAGAAGATAGCCCCCCTGGGGCCCCGCCACCCGCAGCCCCGTCAGGGCGTCCCCCTGTATGGTCAGTCCCTCCAGCCGGTGGCCGAAGCGCACATCGCAGCCCAGGGCAATGAGCTCCTGCCGGATGTGCTTCACCACCTGCCGCAGCACGTCGGTACCCACATGGGGCTTATGGGAATACTTCACGTCGGCGGGGGCTCCCGCCTCCACCAGCGTATCCAGCACAGCGGCGATGCGGGGGTCATGGGTGCCGGTGGTCAGCTTTCCGTCGGAAAAAGTGCCAGCCCCTCCCTCTCCGAACTGGACGTTGGAGCCCTCGTCCAGGGCCCCGGCGGTCCAGAAGCGGTCCACGTCCCGGGTCCGCTGGTCCACGTCCTGGCCCCGCTCCAGCACGACACAGGGAAAGCCGTTCCGGGCCAGGAACAGAGCCGCAAACAGGCCCGCCGGGCCCATGCCTACCACCACCGGGGGCAGGGCGGAGCGCCGCCCCGCTGCCGGAAAGGCGTATGCCTGCCGCTCCGTCCGGGACACGTTCCGCCCCGGCGCGTTTTCCACCAGCCGCTCCTCCTGGGGCATGGACATCTCCACCGTATAGACATAGTGGACCTCGCTCCTGTTCCGGGCGTCGATGGACTGCCGGACGATCTCCAGCTCTCCCAGCTGCCCCGGCCGGAGCCCCAGGGCCCGGGCCGCCCGCTTGCGCAGCTGCTCCAAATCTCCGTCTACCGGAAGGGACAGGTTACTGATCCGGATCATAAGGTCCCACCCTTTCTTCTCCCGGGGCAGGGCCCCGTTTCGCGGTGTGATTGTACCACAGCTTCTCCTCCCGTGCAAGGGCACCGCCTGCTTTTGCCATTTTGCCCGGTCTGTCCGGAGGGCTTTCTGCCCTCTTTTTTCTCTTTCGATGCTCTCAGTGTACAGAGGGTATGCTTTCCCAATACCTGCAAATAATGAATGTAGGCCTTCGGCCTGTTTTGTCACTGATTTCCCCCCTGCTCCCCGCCCACCTATGCTATTCTTGTAACACGTTCCTGCAAAAACGACATTTTTCGACAAAAGGAGAGGATCATCTTATGGCAAGGAAACGAGTGGAACGCAACATTTCCTTTGATGACGTGCGAAAGGTATATTATGTCAGCATGGATCTGGGCAAGAACAGCGAGGGGAAGCGGGTCAAGCAGTACCGCACCTTCCCCAACCTGACCTCCGCCCGGACGGGCCTGCGGGAGTTTTACGCCGACCGGGACAAGCTCCTCCACCCGCCCAAGCAGGAGCAGACCCTGCGCCAGTGGCTGGATTACTGGATGGAGAACATCATCCGCCCCAACCGGGCGGAGACTACGGTGTATGCGTATCAGAAGATCATCGACAACCACCTGGACCCGCTGCTGGGCGCCGTCCCCCTGTCCAAGCTCAGCCCCAAGCAGATCCAGGAGTACTACCAGACCATGACGCGGACGGAGGGGCTCTCTTCCAACACCATCCGCCGGCACCATGACCTGCTCTCCGCCGCCCTGCGGATGGCAGTGCGGCAGGATATGCTCCGGGTCAATCCCATGGAGCGGGTGGAGCCGCCCCGCCCCAAGCTCCACGAGGCATCCTATTATACCCAGGAGAACCTGAAGGTGCTCTACCAGCTGGTAGAGGGCCACTGGCTGGAGATGGTGGTCAAGGTCACCGCTGGGCTGGGTCTGCGGCGGGAGGAGATCTGCGGCCTGAAGTGGGAGAGCGTGGACTTCCAGCGCCGCGTCGTCCATATCAAGGAGGCCCGCACTGCCTATGGCGCCACAGTGGTCCAGAAGGAGACAAAAAACCGCTCCTCCATGCGCACCCTGTTTATGCCTGACGAGCTCTATGAGCTGCTCCGCCGGGAGAAGGCCCGGCAGGAGCAGGAGCGGGCCATCCGGGGCGGGGATTACGCCGCCTCTGGACATGTGGTGCTGGACAGAGAGGGACTGCCCTACTCCCCCAACGCCCTGTCCCTGGCCTTCACCCGGTTCGTGCGGAAGAACCACCTTCCCCGGCTCACCCTCCATGGACTGCGCCACACCTTCGCCACCATCGCCTCTGCCCAGGGCGTCCCTCTGTTCGACATCGGCAAAGCCATGGGACACAGCACCCCCGCCACCACCGGCCGGATCTACACCCACCTGGTGGACCGCACCCATGAGGAGACCCTGCTGCTGGTCTCCGCCGCCCTGAAGTGACAGCTTCTCGGGACATACCCCCGCCTCCGCCCCCATATAGTGGGGGTGGAGGTGATCCCATGCCCCTGTCCCTGCCTGAGTTCCTGTGCCAGATGGCGGCCAGCCCGGCCCTGACCCTCACGGTGCTGCTCACTCTGGCTGTCCTGCTGGTCAACGGCTGGACCGACGCCCCCAATGCCATCGCCGCCGCTGTGGTCACCGGGGCCCTCCCTTTCCGTCCGGCGGTTGGGCTGGCCGCCCTGTGCAACCTTCTGGGCGTGCTGTGCGTCACGGCGGTGAATACATCAGTGGCCGAGACCATCTACTCCATCGCCTCTTTCGGCGGCGGTCCCCGGGCGGCCCTGGCCGCCCTTTGCGCCGCTATGGCTTCCATCGTTCTCTGGGCGGCAGCGGCCTGGTGGTTCGGCATCCCCACCAGCGAGAGCCACGCACTGGTAGCCGGCATCTCCGGGGCGGCCGCCGCCCTGGAGGGCAGCTTGTCCTGCATCCGGTGGGACTGCTGGGCCCGGGTGGTGCTGGGGCTGCTGGTCTCAGTGGGAGCGGGCTTCTGGGCGGGCCGCCGGGCCCTGAGGGCGCTCAGCCGACTGTCCTGGAGCGACCGGCTGTTCCGCAGGGCCCAGATCCCCGGGGCTGCCCTCACCGCCTTCCTCCACGGTGCCCAGGACGGGCAGAAATTTCTGGGCATCCTTCTGCTGGGCATTGCCCTGTCCCAGGGCCGTCAGGACGAGCAGACCTTCCTCATCCCCTTTTGGCTCATGGCCCTGTGCGCCGGTTCAATGGCCCTGGGCACTGGGATGGGCGGGCGGCGCATCATCGACACCGTGGGCCGCGAGATGGTGCGTCTGGGTCCCCGGGAGGGGCTGGCCTCCGATCTGGGCGGCGGCGGCTGTCTGCTGCTGGCCACCCTGCTGGGCCTTCCGGTGAGCACCACCCACACCCGCACCGCTGCCCTGCTGGGTGCGGGGAGCACCTCAGGCCGCCGGATCGACTGGTCGGTGGCCCGCTCCATCGCCCTCACTTGGGTGCTCACCTTCCCTGGCTGCTTCACCCTGGGCTGGTGCATGGCCCGGCTGTTCCTCGCCTGGGTCTGAATACAGCGCCGGGGGGGGGGGGGGGGGGGGGGGGGGGGGGGGGGGGGGGGGGGGGGGGGGGGG
>NZ_JANGBZ010000202.1:0-206 GCF_024462915.1 Clostridium sp. DFI.5.61 | reverse complement strand
CGAAATTTTGAATAACAATTTCTCGCCGCGTGAGGAGATCGCCACCAGAATGCAAATCAGTACCAGACCATAAAAGGGACTGTCTGACAGTGAAGTGGTTTACTGAATTTGGCCACCTGAACAGAGGTGATATGCTCACCTCAGAACAACACAGGTGCCATAATGAAAAAAAGAAATTTCAGCGCAGAGTTTAAACGCGAATCCGC
>NZ_JANGBZ010000201.1:0-209 GCF_024462915.1 Clostridium sp. DFI.5.61 | reverse complement strand
GTTAGATGAAAGATGAATAGACATAGGAGTAAGAAAACATAGAATAGTTACCATTATTGGTAGGAGTGTGGTGGGGTGGTATAGTCCGGATTGGGATGTTTCTTTCCTGTTATGGCATGGATTTCCCTTTAGGGTCTCTGAAGCGTATTTCCGTCACCGAAAAAGGCAGAAAAAGGGAAACTGAAGAGAGGATAGTAGTAAAGTTTGAA
>NZ_JANGBZ010000200.1:0-209 GCF_024462915.1 Clostridium sp. DFI.5.61 | reverse complement strand
TATGACCGTATTTTGCCCCGACGTCGATTGCTGCCAGGGTGTTCTCCGGGGCCAGTTTACCGCCGCCACGATGGGCGACGATGCGGGGATAAGGCCAGTTACTCATACTCGTTGTCCTGTTTCACCATCAAAAAGATGTAGCTGATTTTCCGGCAGATGCAGCCACAGCGTGCTGCCTGCCGTCGGGCGCTCCTGATGTGCCAGTCGCA
>NZ_JANGBZ010000199.1:0-210 GCF_024462915.1 Clostridium sp. DFI.5.61 | reverse complement strand
AACCCGATAAAGAAGGGAATGAGATATGGGTTGATATGTACACTCTAAAGCCCTCTGGATGGACTGTGCGAACGTTTGATAAACCAGGGAAAAGATTCATAGCCTTTTTCATCGCCCGCATCCTCTTCAGGGCGATAAAAAACCACTTCCTTCCCCGCGAAACTCTTCAATGCCTGCCGTATATCCTTACTGGCTTCCGCAGAGGTCAAT
>NZ_JANGBZ010000198.1:0-210 GCF_024462915.1 Clostridium sp. DFI.5.61 | reverse complement strand
CTTCCGACAGGCCAGGGAAGTCCGGCACCAGCATATGATCGGACGGCGTCAGCACGATCATGTTGTCGCCGCGATCGTCCTGATTGATACCGATAATATCGAACAGGTTCATGGCGAAGGCGATCAGATTGGTATCGTCATCTTGCTCTTCAATGCTTTCTGCCAGTGCCTGTGCTTTTTCGCCACCGTTGGAATGGATCTCCAGCAGGC
>NZ_JANGBZ010000197.1:0-212 GCF_024462915.1 Clostridium sp. DFI.5.61 | reverse complement strand
CCGCGCGCTGGCCCGCGTAATGATCGATGGTGGTAAGGTGCATTACAACGGGCAGCGCAGCAAGCCGAGCAAAATCGTCGAGCTGAATGCCACGCTCACTCTGCGCCTGGGAAATGACGAACGCACGGTGATTGTAAAGGCGTTTACTGTACAGCGTCGCCCCGCGAGCGAGGCAGTCTTGCTGTATGAAGAGACTGCGGAAAGTGTAGAGA
>NZ_JANGBZ010000196.1:0-213 GCF_024462915.1 Clostridium sp. DFI.5.61 | reverse complement strand
CACGCAAATTGATAAAGACGAGTTGCTGCCAGGTGACCTGGTCTTTTTCAAAACGGGTTCCGGACAAAATGGTTTGCATGTAGGTATTTACGATACCAACAACCAATTTATCCACGCCTCTACCAGCAAGGGAGTGATGCGTTCCTCACTTGATAATGTCTATTGGCAGAAAAATTTCTGGCAGGCGAGACGAATCTAGTATGTCGAAAAATG
>NZ_JANGBZ010000020.1:0-52592 GCF_024462915.1 Clostridium sp. DFI.5.61 | reverse complement strand
AAGTCCTGGCCCAGGGCGCGGAACTCCTGGGGGACCTCCGCGGCGTCCTGCCGCGGGTGGCCCGCCGGGGCCCCCCCCGGGGGCCCGCTTACATACCCATTCGCACATTTGAAACCATTTGCCTTTTCCTGTACGATATGGGCAGAGAGAAGGGAGTTGTTTCAAATGTTCAAACGGGAGAAGAAAGTGTATCTGGAACTGACGGACGCGGAGCGCCGCCTTGTGCGGATGTATCTGATGGGCTGGCGGAACAAGCTGACCGCCCAGGGCCGGGACGCCGGGCCAGTCAATGACTTATTGATAAAGCTGATGACATAATCAAAGCATATTCCTCCTGCAATACCGTACATACACCGCTCTCGGTCCGCTGGACACAGGGCGGTGTAAATTTTTGAACAGGAGGAACCAGTGAATGGACCATACACCCTTTGAGTACGGCGGTCTACACTTTATCCCGGAACAGCGGTTTGAACCGCAGGGCCAATACCACCGCCGAATACCGCTCTCCCACATGGGACAGGATGCGGACGCCAACCTATTCCCCAGCAAGTTCGCCTACTCCCACAGCGGCTTTTATAAAGCGTCCATGGTAAAAGACTGCGACATATTCCGCTGTGTGGAGGATGGGCAGTTGTATGCCCCCTGCGGGGACGGCTTGCGATACTACAATGAAAGGCCCGCCCCTGAAAGGGGGCGGAAGTATGAACGCTGACGGAGAGAAGCACATAGAGGGCAATTTCCATGCTGTCTCCCTTTCCGGAGGCAAGGACAGTACAGCCATGCTTCTGTTGATGATCGAACAGGATATGCCCATCGATGTGGTGCTGACCGCCGATACCGGCATGGAGTTCCCAGAGATGTATGAGCATCTTCAAAAACTGGACGACCTGCTCTGCCGTGAGCGTGGCATCCATATCACTACCCTGCGGCACCCCAAAGGCTTTGAATGGCTCATGTTTGAGGAACCAAAGATGAGGCAATCCAGCATTGAGAACCGGCAACGGCTTGGGGTATCTCTCTATGGCAACGGTTGGCCTGGCCCCCGTGTGCGCTGGTGTACGGGCCAGTTAAAAACGCACCTTATCCGCAAAGAAGTGAACCGCCTGAAAAAAGAGCGGAACGCCCTGCACTATGTCGGGATCGCCGCAGATGAACCAAACCGTATCAAGGGGGAACAATATCCTCTGGTGGATCAGGGTATCACAGAAGCCGAAGCACTGAGGATATGCTATGACCGGGGGTTTGACTGGGGCGGTTTGTATCAGATATATAACCGCTGTTCCTGTTGGTGCTGCCCTCTCCAACGGATCGGGGCACTGAAAAAGTTCCGCACCCATCACCCTGAATTGTGGGCACGGCTCCGGGAGATGGACCGGCGGGCCATTGAGCAGTTTGGGCACAACGCTTTGGGACAATTTACAAAAAATTGGACAGTAGAGCAGTTAGAGCGGAGATTTGCCAACGAGGACAGGCAGATCTCCGTTTCTGTTAGAGAGGAGCGATAGTCATGGGCAAAGGAAAAGACATAAGCGAGGAATTGTCAGGTATGCTGCGAGGTGTTCCATCGCAAAACATTCTAATCGCCTTCGATGATAAACCCGCCAAATCCCTAGCGGATCTGAAAGAACAGCAGAAAAAGTCCACCCAGAAGAAACGTAGACCGCGTCATGACCGGGAGAGGTGACGGAAATGTTGGGTAAAAAACGAATAATCGAGAACTTTGAAATCATCCACTCAATCCAAATCGGGGCGCGGGAGCTTGTAGTAGGCGTCAGCCCGGAGCTGGAGTTTATGTGCTGCTTCTGCACACAGGATGATATTGCTGAGTATTATTCCGAGGCCATGAGCAGCAGCGAGTATCTGGAGATCATGGAGCTTTACGCGGACAGGCTGAAAGGACAGATAGCGGCAGTTCAGGCCCAGCGCAATACCCTCCACATCCCACTGGATATGCTGGGCCGTGAGCATTGTTTCCCGCTGCTGGACGGCGATGACATCGCCAATAAGGTAGTGGCGATCAACCCGGCTTCCCTGCGCTATGAATATCAAAGAGCGGACTGCCAGTTGATTCTAGTGACAGGAGAAAGCGGGGCACGGAGCAACCCCCGCGGCACTGCGGTCTATGGTATCAACGTATTCACAGGCCGCAGGGCTAGCCAGTGGGAACGTGGTGATATTTTAGGTGAGGTCAGGCCAGAGTGTCTACCGCAGTGGGCAAAGGACCGCTTGCAGGTCATTCAGCGGGAACGCGCTCTGAAAAGGAGTCTATCTGATACCAGGTAAAAGAACAGTTGAAACCACATGCGCAACAGCGGCTTTCAGTGAATAAACTGGAGGTCGCTGTTTACTTAAGAGCGTCTGATACAAACGAAACTTCTGATGGGCGGTTCGCCCTGTACCCATTGGAGCATCGTGCAGACTCCGAACCGGGAAACACAGCCGGAGGGCATGGGCTGGGAGTTATTCCGCAACTATTTGATTGCCAGAGAAGAGCGGCGTAAATTTTTGGAAGGAGGACTTCAAATGAACATAGATCAGGAAAAGCGTATGGCCGGGGACTATGAGATCATCCATGCGCTTCACATTGGCGACCGGGAGATCGTGCTAGGGGAAAACCCGTCAGCGCCGGAGGATGAGCGGTATGTATGCGCGTTCTGCCAGCAGCATGAGATATTCGCAAACTATACCGAGGTCATGGTCAGCGATGACTACCCGGAACTGGTAAAGCTGTTTGGGGAGCGTGTGGCGGAACAGGCGGAAAAGACCCGTATCGCCTTGAACGGCCCGAAAATTCAGGGCATCTCCAATTCGGCCATCACCGCCGAGGACTGTGAACAGGTCAGTTACCAGGAGGACATCCGGGGCAAAGTCGTGGTGATCCGCCCGGAGGTGCTGCGCCGGGAATACCGCCACGCCACCTGCCAGCTCCAGTTGTGTACCAGCGGCTCCGGCGCATACCCCAACAGCCGCGGCACTGCCTGTTACTGCACAGAGCTGTATTCCGGGCAGAGGGCGCGGTTTGAGCGCAGCGACATTCTCGGCGTCATCGCCCCGGAGGACCTGCCCAAATGGGCAAAGCATTACCTGGAGCTGCGACAGGCTGAAAAGGAACGAAACTCTCGTGACAGGGAGGGCCGCTGATATGGGCAACCGTATGAACGCCGGCTATCTCATCACCGACTCCATCCACATCGGGACCACCGAGCTCGTGCTGGGTGTGAGCATAACGGAACGGTCCACGTTTGTGACATGGGCCTGCCAGGGAAGTGATTACTACTACTGGGGCCATTATCACTCCGATCTCCTGGCCGCTAAAAAGGACCTTCTGGAACGGGCCGGGGCGGAACTGGAGTACCAGATGACAAAGCAGGAACGCTCCGGCGAACAGCCGGAGAAATCGGGGAAGGAGCGTGAGCGGGAATGAGCTATGAGCCGGCCTATTCCCCCTGGGGGCTTATCCAGACCCGCAAGACCCTCTGCCCCGGTTTCTTTGATGTTTCCACAGCCAGCCACGGCGGGATCATGGTGGCGCGGGAATTTGTGGCCGGGAATTTATCACCTGCCGCCCAGCGGTACGGGTTCTGGGAAGGCGGCTATCTGTGCTTTGAGGAGGACAGCGACGCGCAGATCGTCCTTCGGGAGTTAATGGACAGAGGGCTTTACACCGCACCGATCAATGAATACTTCGGCCCCGGAGAATACAGCAAATGTATTGATGATACTATCCGGGTATGCCATCCCGACTACTGGCGGGCGCATGAGGCCGGACTGACACAGCCCGCACAGCCGCCGAAGATAAAGGCGCGTGAGCGATAATGGAGCTGACCTTGCGGCCCGCAACCCCTGCCGAGCGGCTTTATGCCTATGAGCAGCCCGGAGAGATTGCCGGTCAATGCGGAAGTCCGGGCTATTTATGGGGAGAACTGGATAAGGACAGCAGTTCGACCTTCTTTAGCGGCTGGGTAGCATTTGACCGTTCTCTCAATACGCCGGAGTTCAAAGCAGAATCTAGATCTGTGCAGGAAATGCTCCGTTTTGATGAGCGATACCATCATCAGCTGAATAATTGGACCGCCATGATTTGCTGCTGCGTGGATAACTCCCAGGGATTATTCCGCAACGGCTATGAATATGTGTTCCGCGCCGACACCCAGGACTATTCCTATCTGATCCGATGTACCCCGATTGGAGAGGAAAACCATGTCCATATCTATCCGTATCGCCGGGGATTGCTTGACCGGCACATGAAGCAGGCCGAAAGAGGCATCCGCTTCATCACCACGGCTGGCAAGGAGAAATTCAGGGTAGCAGACGGCGATATGGTGCGTGTTATCATCGGTGAACACAGGGGGGTGAGCACGTGGCCCGGTATATTGACGACTGCCACACCGCAATCGGCGGCAGCGTTTACCATATCCGTGAGTATGCGTCATACCTGGAGCAGATTGGCGGGAAAGCGATCCCAATACGACCGGGCTTGCCGGAAAAGTGTTATGCCGTACTGCCCAGCGGCGATGAGATCATTACCGTCCGGCACGGTGAGGCCGGTTATTATCACACGGATAAATACGGCCATGACCGCGCTCACGTGCAGGCCATCGTAGATGAATACAACGCACAGATCAATGTGACCAAGGCGCAGGCAGCGGCGATGCTGGCGGGCTCCCTGTTCGGCTGGGAGACGCCAGCTGCCGACCCGAAAAACTATGATGGGCAGGGTCAGCCCATCAAGCCCAAACACCATGACCGGGGCGACGCCCGGTAGAAGTTCTATCAATATCGTTATAGAGAAAGCGGCTATCAGTGAGAAGCTGGTAGCCGTCTTCCTATTGACAAGGAGCGTGATCGTATGGAATTGACCATTCGTGCCGCTGCCCCAGGGGAGCGGCTTTATATCGCCAGGCAAAGCACACAGATCGAGGGCCAGACCGGGAGTGTCGGGCACTTTCGAGCGGATATGGGTGAGGACGGCAAGGGGTTCTTTCCCCAATGGACCAGCCACCGGGAAAACCTGGACACCGAGGAATTTCAGCAGGATCTGGAGTGTGTCATGGAGGCCCTGGTGGGCGACGAGCAGTACGGCGGGTTTCTGAAAAGCCGTGACGCCATGCGGGACTTCTGCCGGGAACACCCGGAGAGCGCGCTTGACCACGGCTTTTTTTCATTCGGCTTCCGGGCGGAAACAGCGCAGTATGCCTACCTGATCCGGCTGCACCCCTACAAGGGGGAGGAAAATCTGTTCATCTACTGCTACCGCCGCGACTGGCTGGACCGGCACATGGAACAGGCTGAAAAGGGCATCCGGTTCATCGACCCGCATTACAAGGAGCTGTTCCGCATCCCGGACGGCGGGCAAATCCGTATTCTCCGGGAGGGCTGCGCGCCTATAGACCGGACCTGCCGCTATATTGATGACTGCCATGTGGAGGTGGGCAACGGCTGGGACAGCCTGTTTCACATCTGCCAGTTTGCCGAACAGATGGAGCGGTGCCACAACGAGGTGATCCCTCTGACGCCGCCCCTGCCGGAGAAGTGCTTTACCGTCCAGCCGTCATCGGGTGAGCTGATCGCCATAGAGCGGTACAAGCCGGGGTATCAGGTGTCCCCCATGGCCCATTTCAAAGGGAAAACGCCCCAGCAGACGGCGGATGTACTCAACGACGATATGGGCGTGACCAGGGCGCAGGCGGCGGCAATGCTGGCCGGGGCGACCCTGGGCTGGACATCCCCTGCCGCCGACCCGAACCGATACAATAAGCGTGGCCGGCCCATCCAGTCCCGCCGCCACGAAAGGAGTGGTTCACGATGACAGAGCAAAGGCACTTAATATGGAGCAACTACGATCTGGACTATGAGGACTGGAGGGACGATCTGGAGGAAGATCATCCGGAGCTGACCGAGGACGAGCGCATGGCCCTGATGTATGAGATCAATAACCGATATCTGGACGATGAGCGCGTCAATCTGAACATCCAGCTTGACCAGCCCATCCTTGTGATTGCTGACCTGGGACTTTGGAATGGGCGGCGTACAGGCTATCAGGAAATCTCCAGCGGCAATATCCGGGACTGCCTTTACAGTGGCCGGGATATTGAATACGCCACATGGTATGTGGATAAGCTGGGCGACCTGCGCTGCGACGCCATACACCACGACGGTACGAACCATCTTCTTTACCGCACATATAAGCCCGGAGCGCGGGACTCACAAATTGACTTGCTGAAAGAAAAACTATATTACGGAAAGGCCGTCCACACCGATATAACCCGCATTACCCGCAGGCTGGGAGACGAGATCGGCAAGGCGTACGGCTGGGATTTTCCCAAGCCCCGGCAGGCCGTTTCCGTGGAAAGGTAGGACGATGATGGCACAAATACCCAACATCAAATTAGAGCTGCACCCCTCTATGTTTGACCTGTTGATGACTGTCCTGGCATACAACGCCGCTAACGCCCCCGTGGAGAGCGTCCGAAGCGGTGCGAAGGACTTGATGGAGAAACGTATGCGCTTTACCCGGCTCTATATGGGTAAGGGTGGCGAACAATACGCCAGTCTGCGTATGTACGAAAATGAAGCGGAAGAAACAATCTGGCAGCTCCTTTTAACCGCAGCCCTCAACTATGATGTGAGCGAGGAATATCACAAAAAGTTGAAGGTGGAAAGCAGGAGTGATCCCCAATGAAGGGCGTACCCATCGACGAGGCCCTGTGCGCCTACCTGAAGAAATACCATAAGGGACAGGAGAACGCGGCTTCCAGCAAGGAGCTGGAGGCCACGGTTCATGTCGGCGGGGCGGAGCTGCGGCGGGCGGTCAACCGCCTGCGCTGTGACGGCCACCCTATTTGCAGCGCCGATGCAGGCTACTTCTACGCGGCGCGACGATCAGAGGTCAGGGCCACCGTCGCCCAGCTCACCGGGCGCATCTCTAAAATCGCCGTGGCAGCAAAGGGCCTGTTGCAATCTTATGAGGAAACGGAGGGATAGAGCATGGCGAAAAAACTGGACTCCATTGTAGAGCTTGCGGCGCAAAAGACTCGTGAAATTTCCGCCAACAGCGGGAATTACATGGCCTTTCTGACCACCGCCGCTCACAACTTCAAGTACGATTTCCGCGACCAGCTTTTGATCTATGCGCAGAAGCCGGATGCCACCGCCTGCGCGCAGATCGACTTCTGGAATAAGCATGGCCGCTATGTCAACCGGGGCACCAGGGGGATCGCCCTGCTAGTGGACACGGACCGGGGTTATAAGCTGCGGTATGTCTTTGATATGTCTGACACCAACAGCCGTCAGGGGCGCACCATCCCCATCTGGAAGATGGAGCCGCGGTATGAGGACACGGTGATCGAGGCGCTGGAGAACAGCTATGGCGAGTTCCCGGACCGCTCTGGTCTTGCCGCCTGCCTGCTGGAAACGGCGAAGGTCATTGTAGAGGACAACTTTGGCGACTACTACACGGAACTGCGGGGCGTCAAGGCGGGCAGCCTGCTGGAAGAGCTGGACGATCTCAGTACCGAAACATGGTTTAAGGGCTTGGTGGAGAGCAGCGTGGCCTTTATCATGCTGACCCGGTGCGGCATCGACCCCATGGACTATTTCAGCGGCGAGGATTTCGCCCATGTCTATGACTTTGACACCCCGGAAACCCTGTCCATCCTGGGCGGCGCGGTGAGCGATATTGCGGAAATGCCCCTGCGGGAGATCGCCACTACGGTCTTGAGCCTGTACCGGACAGAGCAAAGGGAAAATCGCACATTTGACGAAAATTCTGACAGGCAGTATCATGATGGCAGGACAAAACAGGAAAGGAGCGTTGAACATGGAACTGACATACCGAACGGAGGGCGACTACCGTCTGCCCAACCTGGAAGCGCCGGAGGCCCCGAAGGTCGGAAAATATGGGATGCTGCGGCGCAGCTACCTTCAGACCCACAGGAACGCCTACTACACGGGGATGCTCCTCAGCGGCAGGCTGAACGCCCATCTGGAGAAGATCGACCGGCAGGCCACGGAGATGGTGGAGCAGCTGACGGCGCGGATGGCGCGGGAGCAGGGCGTGACGGAGGAGTTGAAGGCCAGCGATCAGATGAAGTGGGTGGGCCTGATGAACAACATCCGGGCAGCGGCGGAGGAAGTGGCGCTGACGGAGCTGGTCTACACGGACGCATAAGCGGCCCGCTCATCGCCGGGGAAGAACTCCCGCAGGCCCCTGTTGACGGGACATCAGGTGCTACCGGACTTCAAAACAAGCACCATGATTTTAATGCCCGCACGGACATCCCTTACTATCACGAGGACAGCGAGAAACAGGAATTACTCCGTATCAGCGACGCCCTGAACGGCCACAGGGCCGAGATCGCCGCGTTCTTTGAAGCCCATGAGGGCAGAAAAGAGCGCGGCGATTTCATTAAGGGCTTCTTTGACAACACCTATGTAGAGAAAATCTTGAGCAATGGCCAGCGGGCCGGGTATCGGGCATGGGACGATGTGCTGAACCTCTGGCGCGGGGCGTACCTCTCCCGCGAGAAAGAGGTGTTCCTGCGGTGGCCCCATGTTGCCGACACCATCTACGGGATGATCTTGCTGGACCAGTGGCTCGACCCGGAGGAACGCCCCCTGCCCAGCGAGGCGGAGCAAATCACATTCATTGAACAGGCTGAAAGAGAAAAGAGAGAAGTTTTCACTCTGCCCCAGGAGGCCATAGACTATGTCCTGTGCGGCGGCAGCGGAGTGTCCGCAGGGAAATTTCGCATTTATGAACAGTTTCAGAAGCAGGAGAGCAAGCAGGAAAATATCAAATTCCTGCGGGATGAGTACGGTATTGGTGGGCGTTCCGACGCTATACCCGGCAGCGGCTATTGGGAAGATCACGACGGTAAGGGTATCACCATCTCCCGCGACCTCCAAGACCCCAACGGCAAATACAAAATTACCTGGGCCAAGGTGGAGAAGCGTATCGGGGAACTGATCGCCGCAGACCGCTATCTGAACCGGGCTGAAAAGGAGCAGTATCCGGCGTACCGGGCTGATGTTCAGCGTCGGACAGAGCGGTGGAAGATCGCAAAAGAGATTCGCTCTATCATCAACGACTATGTAGACTTCAAGACCCAGCTTGGTGAAAAGGATCAATGCGATGAGGTGCTGCTTGCCAAGCGGTGTGCGGACTCGTTTGGTGTTGGGGAAAAGAAGTGCTATGTCCTGCGGAAAAAGGGCGACTTTGTTCTGCCCACCATGCGGTCGGCCATGCAGACCATCATCGCAGACAACACTCACCTGACGGAACGCTGTGAGGCCATGCTTGCCGCCCTGGACGGCCCCCTGGCCGCGCCGCTGGAGCCGACCTATGACGAATTGAACCCGCCCCTGGAGCTGCCGAAAGAGCACCGGCTGTCCCTGGGGGCCACGGTGTATCTCGGCTCCCAAGAATATGAGCTGCTGGCCTTTGACGAGCAGACCGTCCGGCTCTACGACCCGTCATTTCCCATCATCAACAAGGAGATGGCGCGGGACGAGTTTGACCGCCAGCTGGCGGAGAACCCGCTGAACGACAGACTGCTTCAGGTGGCGGAGGACGCGGCTCCTGTGGCTGACGCCGAAGAACCGGACGCTGAGGAACCGCTGAACGCCCCGCTGCCCGTGGGCAGGATCGACTTCCTGGGCACGAATGGCATCGTGGGCGAGAGCGTGGAGTACACCGACGCGGAGGAATTTATGCTGGCGATCAGGGAGGAGAACCGAGTCGGCGCACCCATGCGGATCGTCCTCTACCGGGACAGCGAGGGCCAGACCATCCCCCAGGACTTCCTTGCCGATCTGGACCCGCCGCCCCAGGGCTTCCAGGTCATTGACATGGCGCAGGCCCAGTTGGAGCAGACAAAATGGCTCATCAACGCCTACTGCATGGAGGTCTTTGAGCAGGAGGCCGACTTCTCCGATCTCTCCCATGTCCCCCTGGCGTTCAGCTCCACCAGCGACAGCGCCCATACCGTGGAGATCAGCGCCGACCTGGTATCCTTCCGCCTTTCCTATCTGGTGGACGGTGCGGAGGCAACGGCCATCCAATGCGCCGGCTTCCGTGACCTGAATGAACTTCTCGCCAACCTGGATTTTGACGAGATGGTTGCCTTTACAGAGGAGGAATACAACAAACAGCAGACACAGAAAAAGCAGACGGAAGTGCAGCAGACAGAGGATGACCCTTTCCCGGAGATAGACCCCGCCGCCATCCGCAGAACTCTTGCAGAAAGAGGCATTGTGGACGGAAAAGTCATTGACCCGGATAAACTGAATGCCGACCCCTTTATTCAGCGGGTCATGGCCGATGCGGAACAGGCTTCCGCCCGTGCGCCACAGTCTGATAAACGCTTTTCCCCCATCGAAACTGAGAACGGCTACGCTGTGTGGGACAACATTCGAGATGAGATTTATGTGGATGATGAGGGCGTCAGTGAGGAATTTACCAGCCGGTGGCAGGCGGAGGAGTACGCCCACCAGCTGAATCAGGTGGACACCCTCGCCCGGTATTATGGGGAGGGCGAAACCATCCTGATCCGGCAGTACCCCAACGGCCAGTATTATGTCCAATACTGCTATGACGATCAGGATAACACGGTGTATGCGACGGCGGGTGGCTTTGATACCTTTGAGCAGGCCGAAGCAGCACTTTATACCCATCGTCCCCAGGCAAAAAAAGACCCCATCGCCGCCCAGGACCTCGCGTACCGGCAGGCCGCGGAATATTGGTCCGGCGACGAGCATCTTGTGATCTTTCAGGAACCAAACGGGACCTTCTGCAATCAGTACGGCTTCATTTCCGGCAGGGTGACACCCACGACCGGGAGCTTTGCCACACTGGAGGAGGCGGAGAAACAGCTTTACGCGGACCGCCCTCTGGCCCAGAAGGTCCAGGCACAGGAGAAACCGCCCGCCCATGCCCCGGCAGACCGGGACGAAGCGGAGCGCCGCTATCAGGTGGTGGTCTACCACCACCTGGAAAACGGCATGGACGAGAAGCTGGAATATGCGACGCCGGAGGAAGCGGAACAGGCGGCGCGGGGCTATTTGGAAGGCACAATGGAGCCAGACGGCTTTGCCTACGAGGGGGCGGCTGTCTACGACCTGCTGGAGAAGAAGTGGCTCCGCGTGATCGGGGACTTCCCCACACCGGAACGTCCCGCCGCAAAAGAGGAACAACCTCCGCCTCCGCGGGAGGATACGGAAACGGCTGCTGCGGACCGTGACCTGATCGGTAAAGAGGTGACGCTGGAGGGCCGGCGGTTTCTTGTAGAAAAGATCGACGAGGATGGCCGTGCCTCCCTGCGGGACCTCACCTTTGAAGGGGCTGTGGGCTTTCCAATCGAGCGTGTAGAGCATATTTCCGCCATTCGGCGTCTGATGGGACCGGCTGAAAAGACAGCGGGACCGGAAAAGAGCGCGAAAAGTACAGCGGATGGGCACGGCCAGGGCGGTAAAGAGCCAACTCTGGCCCCACCCCAATCCCAGCGCAGGGCCAGGGTGTCCCCCTTTGTCCTCCATCCTGAAGTCCCCAACGCGGACCGGCATGAGTACTGCATCACCGATGACGCCATCGGCACAGGGACGCCAGGAGAACGGTTCAACAACAATGTCCGGGCCATCCGCCTGTTGAAAAGGCTGGGGGCCGAGGACCGGCTTGCCACCCCGGAGGAACAGGAGGTATTGGCGCGGTATGTGGGCTGGGGCGGTTTGGCAGACTGCTTTGACGAGCGCCACAGCAAGTACGCCGAGCTGAAAGCCCTGTTGACCGAGGAGGAATATGCCGCAGCCAGGGAATCCACCCTCACCGCCTTCTACACCCCGCCCGTGGTCATCCGATCTATCTATCAGGCCCTCACGAACATGGGCTTCCAGACCGGAAACCTGCTGGAGCCGTCCTGTGGCATCGGCAACTTCATCGGTATGCGCCCGGAGGCCCTGGCGGACTCCAAAATCTACGGCGTGGAGCTGGACGGTATCTCAGGCCGCATCGCCCAGCAGCTTTATCAACGATCGTCTATCGCTGTCCAGGGGTTTGAGAAAACAGACCTCCCGGACAGCTTTTTTGACGCCGCTATTGGAAATGTGCCCTTCGGCTCCTTCAAGGTGATCGACAAGCGGTATGACCGATATAATTTCCTCATTCACGACTACTTCTTTGCCCGGACACTGGATAAGGTCAGGCCGGGCGGCGTCATCGCCTTTGTTACCAGCAAAGGCACGATGGACAAGGACACCCCCACCGTGCGGAAGTACCTTGCCCAGCGCGCCGACCTGTTGGGGGCCATCCGTCTGCCCAACAACACCTTCAAGGACGCCGCGGGCACGGATGTGACCAGCGACATCCTCTTTTTGCAGAAGCGGGACGCCCTCTCCAGCGAGGAACCGGATTGGGTACACCTGAACACCGACGCAAACGGGCTGAAAATGAACCAGTATTTTATTGACCACCCGGAGATGGTCATGGGCGAAATGCGGGAGATCAGCGGCCCCTATGGGCCGGAAACCGCCTGCCTGCCCATTGAGGGGCGGGACCTGGGAGAACAGCTTGCCGCCGCCATTCAGAATATCCAAGGCTCCATCACCGAGTATGTCATGGACGACCCGGAAATCGAGGGCGAGGACAAGTCCATCCCCGCGGACCCGGAGGTACGGAATTTCAGCTATACCATCGTGGACGGCAAGGTGTACTACCGGGAAAACAGCCGCATGAACCCGGTAGAGGTGTCGGTGACGGCGGCCAACCGCATCAAGGGGCTGATCGGCATCCGGGACTGTGTGCGGACGCTCATTGAGTACCAGACCGAGGACTGGCCCGACCAGGACATTCAGGCCCAGCAGCGGAAGTTGAACGCCCTCTACGACGCCTTTGTGGACAAGTACGGGCGGATCAACTCCCGCGCCAACAGCTCTGTGTTCAGCATGGACAGCGCCTACTTCCTCCTGACCTCCCTGGAGGTGCTGGACGATGAGCGCAACTTCGTCCGCAAGGCGGATATGTTTACCAAACGCACCATCAAGCAGAAGGTCACGATCACTCATGTGGATACCGCATCCGAGGCCCTGGCCATATCACTGGCTGAAAAGGCAAAGGTGGATATGGACTATATGGTGGAGCTGACCAGCAAGACCGAGCAGGAGATCTACGCTGACCTGACCGGCGTGATCTTCCTGAACCCCATGCACGGGTATGGCAGCAGCTCCGAGGAAAAGTACCTCACCGCCGATGAATACCTCTCCGGCAATGTGCGGGAGAAGCTGGAATGGGCAAAGCGGAGCGCCGAACAGTACCCGGAGGACTACGCCGCCCATGTCCAGGCTTTGGAACGGGTGCAGCCGGTGGACCTGACCGCCAGCGAGATCGCCGTCCGGCTGGGGGCTACCTGGCTCCCCACAGAGGTCATTGACCAATTTATCTATGAACTGTTCGGGACTTCTCTCCGCAGTCGGCGGATGATACGTAGCCATTACTCCCAGCACACCGGCGCATGGAATATCGAAAACAAATTTGCCGACAGGGGCAATATCAAGGCGGAGAACACCTACGGCACCACCCGTGTCAATGGCTACAAGATCATAGAGGAAACCCTGAACCTCCGGGATTTGCGTATTTTTGACTATGTGGAGGACGAACACGGCAACCGCGTTCCTGTCCTGAACAAAAAGGAAACGGCTATCGCCCAGGGCAAGCAGGAACTTATCAAGCAGGCGTTCCAGGACTGGATTTGGAAAGACCCAGCCCGGAGGGAGCGGCTGACGCGGCTCTACAACGACAAGTTCAACAGCACCCGCCCCCGCGAATACGATGGGAGCCACCTGAACTTTGTGGGTATCAACCCGGAGATCACCCTGCGGCCCCATCAGGCGAACGCCATCGCCCACATCCTCTATGGCGGGAACACACTGCTGGCCCATGTGGTGGGCGCGGGCAAGACCTTTGAAATGGTAGCAGCGGCTCAGGAGAGCAAGCGGCTGGGCCTGTGTCAAAAGAGCCTGTTTGTGGTGCCCAACCACCTGACGGAGCAGTGGGCGTCGGAGTATTTGCAGCTCTATCCCTCCGCCAATATCCTGGTAGCCACCCGGAAGGACTTTGAAACCAAAAACCGCAAGCGGTTCTGTGGCAGGATCGCCACCGGCGACTATGACGCCATCATCATCGGCCATAGCCAGTTTGAGAAGATCCCGGTGAGTGTGGAGCGCCAGCGGTTTCTTCTGGAACAGCAGAGGGATGAGGTCCTGAACGGCCTCGCGGAACTGAAAGCCAACCGCGGGGAACGCTTCTCCATCAAGCAGATGGAGCGCACGAAAAAGTCCATTGACGCCAAGCTGGCAAAGCTGAACGACCAGAGCCGTAAGGATGATGTGGTCACATTTGAAGAACTGGGCATTGACCGCCTGTTTGTCGATGAGGCCCACTACTACAAGAACCTCGCCGCCTTTTCCAAAATGCGGAATGTGGGCGGCATCAGCCAGACGGAGGCCCAGAAGTCCAGCGACCTCTATATGAAGTGCCGGTATCTGGACGAACTGACCGGGGGCCGGGGCGTGGTGTTCGCCACAGGCACCCCCATCTCCAACACCATGGTGGAACTATATACCATGCAGAAGTATTTGCAGTACCACGCCCTGGAAGAACACGGCCTGCTCAATTTTGACGCCTGGGCCTCAACCTTTGGCGAAACTGTCACCGCTATTGAACTGGCCCCGGAGGGCACCGGCTACCGGGCCAAGACCCGGTTCTCCCGGTTCTATAACCTCCCGGAACTCATGTCCATGTTCAAGGAAGTGGCGGATATCCAGACGGCGGATATGCTCAAACTCCCCGTGCCCAAGGTCAACCCGCACAATATCGTGCTGAAACCATCGGAACAGCAGAAAGAGATGGTGGCGGCGCTGGGAGAGCGGGCGGAAAAGGTCCGCAACAGGAAGGTAGACAGTACCGTGGACAATATGCTGCTCATTACCAACGATGGGCGCAAACTGGCTCTGGACCAGCGGCTACTCAACCCCTTGCTCCCGGACAGCGACACCAGCAAGATCAACGCCTGCGTTGATAATGTATTCGAGATCTGGCAGCGCACAGCGGACCAGCGTTCCGCGCAGATGGTGTTCTGCGACCTCTCCACCCCTGGCAAAAGCCGCCCCATCGAAATGGTCCCAAACGGGCAGGGCGGCTATGAGATGGTGGAATTTCAGAATGTCTACGATGACCTGCGAAATAAGCTGATCGCCAGAGGCATACCAGCCGAAGAAATAGCCTATATCCACAGCGCCAACACAGAGGCGCAGAAAAAGGAGCTGTTCGGCAAGGTGCGCTCCGGGCAGGTCCGGGTGCTGATCGGCTCCACCCAGAAGATGGGCGCGGGCACCAATGTCCAGAAGAAGCTCGTGGCGCTGCACCACCTGGACTGTCCTTGGCGGCCCTCTGACCTTCAGCAGCGGGAGGGCCGGATCGTCCGGCAGGGCAACGAGAATGACGAGGTGGACATCTACACCTATGTCACCGAGAACACCTTTGACAGCTACCTCTATCAGCTGGTGGAGGGCAAACAGAAGTTCATCGGGCAGATCATGACCAGCAAATCCCCGGTCCGGTCCTGTGAGGATATTGACGAAACCGCCCTGTCCTACGCGGAGATCAAGGCCCTGTGTACCGGCAACCCCCATATCAAGGAAAAGATGGACCTGGACATTGATGTGCAGCGGCTCCGGCTCCTGAAAGCCAACCACCTCAGCCAGCGGTATGCCCTGGAGGATCAGATCATCAAAGAACTGCCCCAGGAAATCGCTAAGTATGAGCAGTATATTGAGGGCTATACCTCCGATATGGCCCGGCTGAAGGAGAACACTCACCCCAATGAGGACGGCTTCTCCCCTATGGAGGTGGAGGGGACCGTCTATACCGACAAAAAAGCCGCGGGCAGCGCCATCCTCGCCGCCTGCAAAGCCATGACCAGCCCCGAACCTGTCCCCCTGGGCCAGTACCGGGGCTTTGCTATGGACCTGTCCTTTGAGAGCTTGTTCCGGGAGTTTAAGATCACGCTGAAAGGGGCGCTTTACTACACCACGGCTCTCGGCACCGATATTTTCGGCAACATCCTCCGCCTGGATAATCTGCTGGAAAGCATGAAGGAGCGGATAAACACCTGCCGGGAACAGTTGGAAAATACCAGGATACAGCTTGAAAACGCCAAACTGGAGGTGGAAAAGCCCTTCCCCCAGGAGGACGAGCTGAAAAGAAAGTCCGCCCGTCTGGATGAATTGAACATCCTGCTGAACATGGACAAGCGGGAGAGCGAGATCGTGGACGGGGATGTGGGGGATGAAGTCACAGCCCCCGCCCGCGGCAACCCCGACCGGGAACGCTGAAAGGGCGAGAAATGTCTGACCCTCAAAAACATGATACGGGAGCAAGCCGCAGACTTGCCCCCGTACATAGTCTGTTGTATCATTTTCGCGGATGGGCGTCCCACGCCTATCTGCATACAGTATCACAATTCATGATAGAATGGAGTGGAACTCTATGGCGACCTATCTCACAGGCGACACGCATGGGAATTTTCTCCGCATGGACGCCTTTTGCCGCACAATGGAAACAAGAAAATCCGATACTATGATTATCCTCGGTGACGCGGGCTTCAATTATTACCTGAATGACCGCGACGCCCGTGCAAAAGAGTATGCCAGCGCCCTTCCGGTCAAATTCTTCTGTATCCACGGCAACCATGAGGCCAGACCCCAGCGCATCCCATCCTATATCGAAGGGGAATACTGCGGCGGGAAAATTCTCTATGAGGAAGCATTTCCGAACATTCTCTTTGCTGTTGACGGCGAGGTTTACAATTTCGATGGGTACAAGTGCATCGTGATCGGGGGCGCGTACAGTGTGGATAAGCACTACCGGCTGGCGCACGGGTGGCATTGGTGGCCGGATGAACAGCCAGACGAGGAGATCAAAGCCGCGGTTGAAGCGCGGCTTGCCGCCTTACACTGGAACATCGACATTGTTTTGAGCCACACCTGCCCCCGCAAATATGAGCCGACCGAAGTATTTCTCTCCGGCCTTGACCAAAGCTCCGTAGACAAGAATACCGAGGACTGGCTGGATGGCATAGAGGACCGCCTGGACTACAAAAAATGGTACTGCGGCCACTACCACACCCGGAAACAGATCGACAAAATGCAATTCATGTTCGAGGACTTTGACACGATGTTTATTCGTCTATGAACACGATGGTCTATTATCTTACCTTTCCTGGCCACGGAAAGCATTCGCGATTGACAAGCATTCGGCGTACCGATACAATAAAGAAAAACAAAGCGGAAAGGACGGGGGAAAGATGGGCCGACAGGATATGATGGCGCAGGCTGGCGGCGATACCGGCCTGCCAGCTGACAGGAGTTACCTGGAGTGCGGCCTGCCTGACTTCCTGCGGGAGTCCATCGCCCAGATGCAGGCGGCCTGGGACCAGCTGGACCGGGGCGAGAAAGATCTGCGCTGGGACTGCGACTACTGCAATTTGCAGACGGACATCAACAACGCGGAGGTCAACCAGGTCATCAGTTCGGAGCAGGCGTGGTATCTCCGGGAGAGGTATCTGCGGATGGAGCTAGAGTAAGGACCTGCGCCTATCAGTGAAGCCGGTTACCAGATGATTTGACATGGAGGGGCTGTTATGAGCGATTAGTTGATGAACCAATCCCGGTCAGACCGTCAAGAGGCGATTTGCGAAGCCCCGAAAATGACCGATCAGGGCGGCCAGAGCGGAACGGAAGGTGCGAGTGTAAATCTCTCATGGGGCGAATAGCGGGGCGTTATAACGATTGCACAGCCGGGGGGCGTTCCAACACTCCCGGCTGTTGATTTCCCTTGTAATCGCATGAAAATTGTGATATAATTTAGATAATCGAGATAATGTCGATAATATACCTTTTAGGAGGTGACGCATCCATGCGGTACGAGGAAAGTGCTGTGCTGGAATTAAAGGAACAGGTCAACGCGGATTTCAAAAAAGAGATCATCGCCTTTGCCAATACGGACGGCGGCGAGATATTTGTCGGCGTTGCGAGGGACGGCAGCATCACGGGCGTAGAAAACGCCGAGGCGGAGATGGAGCGGATCGGCAACATGATCCGGGATGGCATCAAGCCGGACCTGACCGCCTACACCGCTATTGAAAAGGTCATGGAGGGGGGCAAGGCGTTGATCCATGTCACGGTGTCCCGCGGCTTGAAGCGGCCTTACCACCTGATCGACAGGGGGCTGAAACCGTCAGGCGTTTTTGTACGGCATGGAGTTTCCTCCGTCCCGGCCACGGATGAGGCCATCCGCGAGATGATAAGGGACAGTGATGGGACGGCCTTTGACAAAATGCGCTCCATCAACCAGGAGTTGACCTTTCAGTACGCCCAGGACTTTTTTTCCAAATCCAGGGTGGAGTTTGATGAAGTCCACAAGCATACGCTGGGACTGATCGACGGGGACGGCTACTATACCAACACCGCCCTGTTACTCTCAGACCAATGCGGCCACATCATTCGCTGCGCCGTCTACGAGGGAACCGGAAAGAGTAAGTTCAAGACACGCAAGGAGTTCTCCGGCTCTATTCTGAAGCAGGTGGATGATACCTATGAGTTTTTGCAGTTGAACAACGGCCTGCACTCCACCTTTGAGGGGCTGCGGCGGATCGACAATCTGGACTACCCGGAGGCGGCGTTGAGAGAGGCGCTGCTGAACGCCGTTGTCCATCGGGACTATGATTATTCCGGCAGTATCATTATCAACATCTACGATGACCGCATGGAATTTATCTCCCTGGGCGGGCTGGTCAAGGGACTGACACTCCAGGACATTCAAGGTGGTGCCTCCCAGCCCCGGAACATGGTGATTGCCAATATCTTCTACCGTCTGGACCTGATCGAAAGCTATGGGACCGGGATACAGAAGATTATGGAAAGCTACGCTTCCTGTGCGGATCAGCCGGTGTTTAGTCCCGCGCCCGCGTCCTTTGTTGTGACCCTGCCCAACCGCAACCGCGCCCATACCGTTGTTTTTGACGCCACGCAGACATATGAGGAAAACATCTTAAATCTGCTTCAAAATCGGGATCATGTGACCCGTAAGGAAGTGGAGCAGTTTTTGGGATGCTCCGCCTTTCCCGCGACAAACGCACTCAATTCGTTAATCCGGGAGGGGAAGATTGTCAAAACGGGGACGGCGCGGGGAACACGCTATATCTTAGCTGATCAATATATCAAATAAGCTGGCGGAGCAACGGGGCATCGTTGCTCCGCTCTTTACATAGCTGGGAGGTTTTCATTTGGAGATCTCCCGGCTATCACTATTTTACAAGGAGTGATACAGCATGACCAACGAAGAAATGATGCGCCAACTTTATGAACGGATGGCAGCCGAACAGCAGAAGTATAAGGCATGGCTTCTGGAGCAGCCCCCCAATGTGATCCTGGACAATGCCTGCAAATTCACCGTCCGGGAGGACATTGTGATGGAGATGGAGGTACTGGAACTGACAGATGCCCAGGCCGCGGCCCTGCTGCGGTCCCGGACCCCGCTGGCGGATGTTTACCGGGCGTGGGAGCGGGCGGAAACTCACCACATGGACGATGTGCGGGATGTGATCGAGGCCCGCGCAGATACCGTTATACGGGCTGAAAAGGAAAAGGGCCAGCGGGAGGAACGGTAGGATGGGCTATGTCACCCCGGAGCAGATCGCCCAGGCTAAGGAATGGGACCTGCTGACCTATCTCCAGCGGTATGACCCGCACCAACTCGTCCATGTGGGCGGAAGCACCTACTGCACCCGTGAGCATGACAGCTTGAAGATCAGCAACGGAAAATGGAACTGGTTCTCCCGCAAAATCGGCGGGAAAACGGCCCTGGACTATCTCATTAAGGTCCAGGGCTTTTCTTTTACTCAGGCGGTGGAAGCCCTGACGGGGCCGAACCTCTCTCCCCCGCCTCCGGCGGTCCAGGCCGGGCTGAAGGAGCAGGGACCCCGGAAGCTGGTCCTCCCCCAAGCCAGCCGGTGCGCTACCCATGTTGTCAGCTATCTTCATGGGCGGGGCATCGACTACGATGTGATCGACTACTGCATCCAGACCGGGCGCTTGTATGAGAGCCTGCCCTATCACAACGCCGTGTTTGTGGGCCGGGACCGGCAGGGGCAGCCCCGCTACGCCGCCCTGCGGGGCACCGTGGGGGACTTCAAGGGCGAGGCCACAGGCAGCGACAAGAGGTATTCCTTTGCCATCGTGGAGGACCCCACCGAGCCCAGCGTCCACCTGTTTGAGTCGGCCATTGACCTGTTGAGCTACGCCACCCTGCTGAAGATAAAGGGCCGGGACTGGCGGAAGGAGGCCATGCTCTCGCTGGCCGGCGTATTCAAGCAGAAGAAAGAGATCGTTATACCGCTTGCTCTCAGCCAGTACCTTCAGGACCACCCCGGAGTTCACACGCTCTGCCTCCACTTGGACAATGACGAGGTGGGCCGGGATGCGGCGGCAGGCATCATGGCTGGCCTGGGGAACAGATACGAGGTATTGGACAGGCCGCCACCCAGCGGAAAGGATGTAAACGATCTGCTGCTCCAGCGGAGGTTGGGGCAGGTAAAGAGGAAGGAGGAATGGAGCCGGTGAAAGACTATCAGGGCATGAAGATCATCGGGATAGACAATGGCTACGGCAACATCAAGACTGCAAACTGCTGTTTTCCCGCGGGACTAACCGCCCATGACGCAGAGCCGGTATTCAAAGACGATCTGCTGGTCTATGACGGACGCTACTACCTGATTGGGACAGGCCACAAGGAGTTTAAGGCGGACAAGACCGGGGACGATGACTACTATATCCTCACCCTGGCCGCTATCGCCCGTGAGCTGAATGTATATGGCCTGGCAGACGCCACGGTATATCTTGCAGTGGGATTGCCCCTCACCTGGGTAAGCCGACAACGGGAGGATTTCAAAGCCTACCTCATGCGGAACCGGGAACTGGCCTTTACCTTCCGGGGAAAAGCCTACCGGGTGGAGATCGCCGGGGTGGATGTGTTTCCCCAGGGCTTTGCGGCGGTGGCTGGCCAGATCAGGGACTTCCAGGGCGTGAATATGCTCTGTGACATTGGCAACGGCACCATGAACATCATGTTTATCAACGACCGCAAGCCTGTTGTGGACCGGATGTTTACTGAGAAGTATGGCACCCATCAATGTATGCTGGCCGTCCGGGAGAATGTCATGCGGACCCACCATGCTACGGTGGACGAGTCGATCATCAACCGGGTGCTGCGGTTCGGTACGGCGGACATTCGGGAGGACTATCTGACCACCATCCGGGAAACCGCCGCGGAGTATGTGGGCGAGATCTTCCGCATCCTGCGGGAGCGTGAGTACAACCCGGCGCTTATGCGGCTCCATGTGCTGGGCGGCGGGAGCTGCCTGGTCCGAAACTTCGGAGTGTATGAGGCGGAACGAGTGACCATCTATGAGGACATCTGCGTCACCGCCAAGGGCTATGAGTACCTGTGCGAAATGGCGCTTCGTAAAGGGGGTATTGTCCGTGCAGATTAAGCGGATGTCCCTCCGCTTTGACCTTGATAACCCGGAGGACCGGCAGGCATGGGAGTATCTGCGGAGCCTGAACACAGCCTCCATGAACAGAACTGTGCTGTCCATCATCAATCAGGCAGAGCAGTCCGCCCGCATCAGCGGCATGGTACGCAGTATTATCCGCGAAGAACTTTGCGCCGTCCTGCGGCAGCTCCCTGTTCAGCCGGTAGAGGAAGAAAGCGCCAGTAAGGACGGGATGGACGATACGATCATGGATTTCCTAAAATCTTTTGGATGACGCCAAAATTGATGTCACTTTCCCTTCAAAATTCCCTGTGACATTAAAATTGGCGTCACATTTTTGAAGCTCCAGCCGTTTATGGCGTCATTTTTGGCGTCACATCCCGGAAAAGGAGGTGTTTCCCATACAGGGTAAACCATCTCGGAACAGACAGCCTCGCAAACCCGCCCACTGCGTTTCTCCAGCGGAGTGGGCGTGGCTTGCCCGTACCAACCGCCAGCTTGCCCATGACGAGTATATGCAGGCCAGGCGGGAGTTTTGGCTTGCGGCCCGCCCATCCATGAAAAGATAAAATAGTCGGGCGCCAAGCCCATCTAAATCATAATTAGGAAGTGATAAATCTATAAGCGAAAAGGCCCTTTATGAAGTCAGTACGGCCTATCAAGCCATGCGAAGCTAAAACAATGGCGTTTAAGCGGCATTTACTGACTGCTTTAATGGCCTTCCTGCTCGTCCAACCAATCTTCCAAAAGGTGTTCCTTTTTTAGATATTGCTGAACAAGAAGAGGAAAGTCATCATCAAGCTGGGAGATAAGATAGGTGCGTATCTCATAATCAAGAGACTTCTTATCCATGGCATCGTTGCCTAAAGTGACTCCTATCAAAAATTCACGCGCCCCATATTCACCAACAGAAAAAAACAACTCTAAAAAGTAGTACGCATCTTTTTTTCGCGCATCTGGATTCCTGCTGCACTCTGCATAAAAGTAAATGCGATCTTCAAATTCCTCGGAGTACAGCGAAAAATGAGTGGAGTAAAACTCTTCGTCTATAATGTTGAGATTAATCGGCTCTTTCATCTTATACACTCCTGATTGCTTTTATTTTGCAATTTGGGCGCGGAATCATTCATTGTACTATCCTCAATTATAAGCAAGTTCTACAATAAAACAAGGGGGGATATTCCATGTAATGACCAAGCCCGCCCGCTCTCCCGCGCCGCAGGCGCGGAGGATGGAGGTATTGTCTTAGCAAGCAACGAATTTGCTGGGGCAAATTCCGCTTGACAGGGGCTTGCCGCCCCTATGACCCCGCAAAATGGCCGCCAACTGAATAGACATCAGTTGACGGCCATTACCGTGTGCTATCATTCAGTTGTCCCGCCGGTAGTGCGGCTCCGGCGTGTAGTGGTCCCGGTGGTATTTATCTGTTCGCTGGGCTTCGGACTCCACATCTGCCGTCAGTTCGTAGTCCACAGGATTGGTGCAAACAGCATCCAGCAGTATCCGTTCCAAATGCTCATATTCGGAAAATTGGTCCAGTGAGGCCATGACAAAAGCGTCCCGCACATAACCGGCACTCTCCGCTAAAAGCTCCTGGTCCATGTGGTAGCCATAATGCTCCACAAAAAAGGTCAGCAGCATCACCACCGTCCGGGTGTTCCCTTCACGGAACGGATGTATCTGCCAGATCTTCGCAAAGCACCGAACGACAGCCGATACAAACGCTTCTCTGGGCATCGCCGCCCAATCCTGACGCTGAATATCCTGAAAGGCCGCAACCAGATCATCCGCAATGGCGTCATCGTTGCTGTACCACACGCTGCGGCCCGCAAGCAGCTTTTCCCGCTTTGCGATATTGATGATCCGGTACTCGCCTGCCCACTGGTAAATGTCCCCGAACAGAAAACGGTGAATGTTCCGCAGGCCCTCCGGCGTGAAGTCGTGAAAGCCCTGTTCATAGAGCAACATCATGTTTGCGCGGGACTGTTCCGCTTCGATCAGGTCCAGCGTCTTTTCATCCCTGATGTCCAGCGTATTCCGCAGGATAGGAGTATCTTCGTAGCAATACGGATCAACCACGGTCCCGCACCTGTGCGGCCAGCTTTGCGTGGGAGGCCAGAAGCGCCGCCTTCATCTGCGCGCCGCTGATCTCCCCTCTTGCCCAACTGCTGGAAAGCACTTGGGCATACCGGGAAACTGGCATACCCTCAATGGCGTTGATGGCATCAGCCGTTTTGACCGCCGCTATTCTGCGCTTATATTGTACTGCCGTCATATCGACCACCTCAACACTCAGTATATCATACAGCCGCAAAAATGAAAAGATACGCAAACCTGTAAATTTCAATCTAACAAATTCAAGGAGAATGTTATGAGAAACCGAAATCATCGTGTGGAGATTTACTTTACCAAGAACGAATTGGAAACGCTGACGAAAAAGGTCCGTAGGTCCGGCCTGTCCCGCGAGGGCTTCTGCCGCCGTGTCCTGAACGGCACGGAGGTGAAGGAGGCCCCGCCCGCCGACGTGCCTGTGCTGATTCGGGAGGTGCGCCGTGTGGGGAACACCCTCAATCAGATCATGAAGCGGGCCAACGCCCTCGGCCTGATGGATGTGCCCCAGCTCCGCAAGGCCCTGGACGAGAACCGGGTGGTTGAGAAACTGATCGTGGACGCCTACACCACCTCCTCAGACTGATATGGCCGTGACCGCCATCTGGCCCATCAAGGGCCGTGTGGACAAGGTGATCGACTACGTCCGGAACCCGGAAAAGACCACTGAGGCCGGCTTGCCGGAGCTGGCGTCCCTCCATGCCGTTGACGATGTGGTGGAGTACGCCGCCGACGAGATGAAAACGGAGCGCCGGTCCTATGTGTCCTGCCTGAACTGCCGGGAGGACACCGCAGCCGCACAGTTCATGGAGACAAAGCGGCTGTGGGGCAAGCCGGGGGGGCGGGTGTGCTACCACGGCTATCAGTCTTTCAAAGCGGATGAGATCACGGCGGCGACGGCCCATGAGATTGGCGTCAGGCTGGCGGAGGAGCTGTGGGGCGGGCGTTTTGAAGTTGTAGTGGCCACCCACTGCAACACCGGCCATTATCACAATCACTTTGTCATCAATTCCGTGTCCTGGGCTGATGGGAAAAAGTTCTACAATTCCCCCGCCGACTACGCCCGGATGCGGGAGGTATCGGACCGGCTGTGCCGGGAGTACGCCATCTCTGTGATCGAGAACCCAAGCAGGCAGACAAAGAATTATGCCGAATGGCAGGCCGAGCGTGATGGAAAACCCACCTACCGGGGCGCTATCCGGGCCGACATCGACCGGGCCATCCGTGCCTCTACCACGGAACGGGACTTTCTGCGGGTGCTGGGCGAAATGGGCTATCAGGTCAAGACCCACGGGAAGGATGGCAAGCCCCTGAAATATCCCGCCCTGAAGCCCCCGGACGCAAAGGGCTATTTCCGTTTCCACAAGCTGGGCGAGGGCTACACCCTGGAGGAGATTAGGGGACGCATCCTGCGCAATATCCACAAGCAGGCCCCCTTCCCAGAGACCGTGCATTGCCTGCCCCGGCGTTACCGGACGCGGGGAAAGCCCCGGCCAAAAGTCACCGGCCTGCGGGCGCTGTATTTCCGTTACTGCTATGAACTCCACATCATTGTTAAGCGACCGGCATCCGTCAAGCGGGTGTCTTTTTTATTGCGGGAGGACATCGCTAAGCTGGACCGGCTGGACGCGGAAACCCGCTTTTTGGGCAAACACCGCATCGACACGGCTGCGGAACTGACCGCCCACCGGGAGGCGGTCATGGCGAAGGCGGAGGCCCTGACTGCCCAGCGGCAGGAACTCCGAAAGGACCTGCGCAGGCTCACCAAACATAGCGATCCTGCGGTCATTGATGGGGTGAAACAGAATATCAGCTCCCTGTCCGGCCAAATCCGGGCGGCGCGAAAGGAGGTGGTCTTATGTGACGGCATTGTCCAGCGTTCCGGGCAGGTCAGGGAGAACCTGGGGCGGCTGGTAAGTCAAAAAGAAATTGAGCGAAAGGAGCAGTCAAGAAATGAGCTATTCAGGCGACGCGGCGGAGCAAGTCGTGAGGATGTCGCTGGAAACAGGTGAGGTAGCGGTCCGGCTGGCCGGCTCCGGGGCCAAACAGCTTGCCATTTTGCTGTATGCCATCCTGCGTGAGCAGAAAAAAACGGCAGGCAAAGCCCGGTTGACCAATATGCTCCGCAGCGGCAAGGAGTTGAAGGTGTTTGCCGTGAAGGACAGCGACCTTCAGCTCTTTTGCCGGGAGGCGAAGAAGTACGGCGTCCTCTACTGTGTGCTGAAGGACCGGGATGCCACGGACGGGCTGACCGACATCATGGCGAGAGCGGAGGACGCCAGCAAGATCAACCGCATCATTGAGCGGTTCGGCCTTGCCACCGTGGATATGGCACAGGTCAAACAGGAGATCGAGCAGAGCCGGGCGGAACGGCGAGAGGACGCCCCGGAAGCGCCCACGGCGGAGCCAGCAGCCGGGGCGGGCAGTCCCCAGGAATCAATGACCGAACAGGAAATGGACGGTCTGCTGGACGCCATGCTTGCACCGGCCTCGGAAAATGGGCCGACCATACCGGAGCGCGTTGAGCCAGAACAGGACCTGGATGAGTTTTTGAAAGCGGCACGGGGCGCGGCTCCTGCCAGAGAGGAGGGCGGGGCCGAAAACCCCACCGGGGGCCGGACCGAGAAATCCCGTCTGTCCGAGCCTACCTCAAAGCCCAAAGAGGCCGCCGCGCCGGGTATTTCTGATCCGCTGGAGCCTTCCCGTCCCTCCGTCCGTCAGACGTTGAAGGAGATCAAGGAGGAGCAGAAACAGCGGGCGGAGGAGAAAGCCAGAGAGAACGCCGGGCGGCAGAGGCTGCCCCAGCACAAAGCGCCGCCCAAAAAGAAAATCAAAAAGCAAAAGGAGCGATAAATTATGCCGAACTTTGATGATCTGTTTACTGACCAGCCTGCCCAGCAGGGGGAGAAACCCTTTGACAAGGCGGCATGGGCGGCGAGAAAGCAGGCGGAACGTGAGGGTGTCTACGCTATGATTGACAACTATGTGCAGAACATGAGTAAAGAGGGCGGGCTGTTCCAGGCTTACCTGGATGTGCAGGCCCGATTTGACCTCTACTCTGTGAGCAACGCCATCCTGATCGCGGCCCAATGCCCAGAGGCCACTAAACTGGCTGACTTCGACAGTTGGAAGGCCAGCGGTGTGTATGTCAGGCGGGGGGAGGATGCCATCACCATTATGGAACCGGGCAAGGAGTACCAACGGGACGATGGTAGCGTGGGCGTATCCTACAATGTGAAGAAGGTCTTTGATATTTCCCAGACCAGGGTCGCCCAGCGCCCCGCCCCCGCTGTGGTCCGGGATGAACGGCTGCTGCTGAAAGCCCTGATGAACAACGCCCCCTGCCGGTTCGCTATCTCCAACGAACTGCCGGAGGGCGTCAATGTGGCCTATCATCCCCAGGAGCATACCGTCTATATCCGCCAGGGGTTGGACGCCCCCACCATCTTCCGGGGGCTGGCTCAGGAACTTGCCCGCGCCCACATGGACCGGGATGAGATCACCTGCGAAAGCCCCGATTTCACGGCGTACAGCGTGTCTTATATGCTGTGCAGGAGAAATGGTGTGCCGGTAGAGGGCTTTTCCTTTGAATGCCTGCCGGAGAGCTATGCCGGGATGGACGCCAGGGCGCTCCGGGCCGAGGTGGGCATCATGCGGGATGTTGCGGGCAGTATTACAGCCGATATGAACCGGCTTTTTGCCGCCCAGGAAAAGGCACAGAAGAACCGAGATGACGAGGCGAGATGAGGGGGGCGCTCTATGCATGATGAGAAGCGTGTGGTCACGCTGAATGACTACGAACAGAGGCTTATGGTGCGCGGCCTGACTGACTTCCGCAACGACGCACTTCGGGATGGCAAGTCCACCGAGGATGTGGACGATCTCATTCTCAAAGTCATAGATGCACCCCCAAAACGGGAAAAACGGAGGGCTGACCGTGAGGCAAGATAAGTTCTCCAAAGCCCACCTGACCCTCTACGCCTGCGGCGTCATTCCTGTGGTTTGGCTGGCCCTGCTGCTGGCCCCCTATATGGGCGGCGGACTGGCGGGGCTGGTGCGGTACGGCGGGGCGGCGCTGGACCATCCGTTTCACATTATATGGTGTGAGGACAGTTTGAAAACTGTCCTCATTTTTATGCTCTGCTATGGGCTGGGGATCGGAGTCTACCTCTCCACTGACCGCAACTACCGCAGGCGGGAGGAACACGGCTCCGCCAAGTGGGGTGATCCCAAAGCAATCAACAGAAAATATTCCGATAAGGAGCCGAGTGCGAACAAAATTCTCACACAGAATGTCGCCATTGGACTGGATGGCCGCAAACACCGGCGCAATCTGAATGTCCTGGTGGTAGGCGGCAGCGGCGCGGGCAAGACTAGGTTCTACGCCAAGCCCAACATTATGAACGCCAACACCAGCCTGATCGTGCTGGACTGCAAGGGTGAGATCCTGCGCGACACCGGGGGCCTGCTCGAAGCAAGCGGCTACAACATCAAGGTATTGGACCTCATCAACATGGAGAAAAGCCACTGCTACAACCCTTTTGACTATCTTCGGAACGACAACGACATCCAGCGAATGGTGACCAACCTGTTCAAGAACACCACGCCCAAAGGCGCGCAGTCACAGGACCCCTTCTGGGATCAGGCGGCGCAGATGCTCTTGCTGGCGCTGGTGTTCTACCTCCACTACGAGGCCCCAGAGGAGGAACAGAACTTCCCCATGGTGATGGAGATGATCCGGGCCGGCGAGGTTCGGGAGGACGACGACGCCTACCGATCCCCGCTGGATGAACTCTTTGACCGCCTGGAAATGCAGGACCCGGAGCACATTGCCCTGAAATACTACCGTAATTACCGCTCCGGCAGCGGCAAGACCCTGAAATCCATCCAAATCACACTGGTGTCTCGGCTGGAGAAGTTCAATCTGGAATCGCTGGCCGGCATGACGCAGACAGACGAGATGGAATTGTGGAGTTTGGGTGAGAAAAAGACGGCCATTTTTGCCGTGATCCCCGACAATGACTCCAGTTTTAACTTTATTGTGGGGATGCTCTATACCCAACTGTTCCAACAGCTCTACTATCAGGCGGATGTGGTACACGGCGGCAGGCTGCCTGTCCATGTGCATTTCGTTATGGACGAGTTTGCGAATGTTGCCTTGCCTGATGAATTCGACAAGTTGCTTGCCACCATGCGGAGCCGAGAGATCTCCGTGAGCATCATCATCCAGAACCTCGCTCAGCTCAAGGCCCTTTTTGAAAAACAGTGGGAGAGCATTGTGGGAAACTGTGATGAATTTCTCTATTTGGGCGGCAACGAGCAGTCCACCCACGAGTATGTGTCCAAACTGCTGGGCAAGGAGACCATTGACACGAACACCTATGGCCAGTCCAAAGGGCGGAGCGGCAGCTACTCCACCAACTGGCAGCTCACGGGCCGAGAACTGCTCATGCCGGATGAAGTGCGTATGCTGGATAACCAGTACGCGCTTCTTTTTGTCCGCGGGGAGCGGCCCGTGCGGGACCTCAAGTATGACATCCTCAAGCATCCCAATATCAAACTCACCACAGACGGCGGGGCGGAACCATACCGGCACGGTGAGGATACCCACAGCATCGTGTCTATCCGCTTTGACAAGGAGCTATTGAAGCAGGCAGTGGAAAAGGATGGTCAGGACGCGCCGAAACATCGCTTTATTCTTCTCACCGAGGAAGAACTGGAGCAGAAATTTATTGAACTGGAGGAACAAGAAAATGCTGAACAACAAAAAGGAAAATAAGCGGCTCCCCATGCCCGCTAAGGTAAAACAGGGCTTCCGCTGCTACTGCACGCTGGTAATGGCCGCGGCCCTGCTGGGCTGCTGCTCCATGACGGCCTTTGCCGCCGATGACCCCCTGGAGGTGGTCAACAATTTGTCGGAGTTCATTTTCGGTTTGATCCGGGCGGTGGGCCTGATCCTGCTGGGCTGGGGCATCGTTCAGGTGGGCCTCTCCCTCCAGAGCCACGACCCGTCCCAGCGGTCCAACGGCTTCCTCACCCTTGCGGGCGGCATTGTCATAACCTTTGCAAAGGAAATTTTGACCCTTATCACCGGCTGATGATGCAAAGTTATCCGAACACACGGGGCAGGCCCCAAAAGCCTGCCCCTGAAGGAGGTGCTTTGCGTGTCGGATAATTGGGTCGTGCAAAACCTGGAAAATGCGCTGGAGGTCTGGAACGGCAAGTTGAGCGAGATCTGGCAGCTTATCACCCAATCCCCCCAGGACTTCAAGGGCGGCGCGATTTGGGCCGTGATAGAGGACATCCATGGCGCGCTTCAGGCCATCGGCTACGCCCTGCTGGTGTTGTTCTTTGTGGTGGGCGTGGTCAAGACCTGCGGCAGCTTTGTGGAGGTCAAAAAGCCGGAACACGCGTTGAAGCTGTTTGTCCGCTTCGCTCTGGCAAAGGCCCTGATTACCTATGGCATGGAGCTGATGCTGGCCCTGCTGGACATCATCCAGGGCGTGGTGTCCTCCATTATGAACGCGGCGGGTTTCGGTGCGCCATCGCCCACTGTTTTACCCGCGGAGATCGTGACAGCCGTTGAGGATTGCGGCTTTTTTGAGAGCATCCCCCTATGGGCGGTGACGCTGATCGGCGGGCTCCTTATTTGGGTCCTGTCTTTTGTAATGATCCTGAGCGTCTACGGGCGCTTTTTTAAGATGTATAGTGCGCCCGGAAGTGCTGTGGCATAAACCAAAACAGCACACGGGCAAGTGGGAATTCCGCCGGTGGCATGGCGGTAGGAAAAGGTAATCCAGAAAGGCAGGTGAAAAAAAGCCTATCATCAGCCAGCTTATCCGTAGGGGAAACCCGACGGGGAGTGTAGCATGCTGGCAACGTCGCAAGTTGGGAAGCTATCTAACCACGACTGCGCGGCAAGATGAAACGATGTGAACGAGGAACAAAGCTAAACTGCTTGAAGGGCAGTCCGAGGCGGCATACTGGAGCCGACGGTGTAGGATAGCTGAACTCGCCGTATGTCATGGCAAATGGTGACATGTAGACACGATTTGCGAGATACCCATGACAGCCAGCCGCAATCAGCGGAAAAGGACGAAAACCCACTCCGACATCACATCATGCCATTCCCATTTGTCTAACCGGGGATTGCCTAAATCGGAACGCCAAATAAAGGCTATGGCCGCAGGGCCTGAATATCCGACAGGGCAACGGAGCCGCCATAGTAGTCCGAGCAAGGGAAAGCCTTGTACATGGCGAAGGGCGGCAGGGTATCCACCAATTCATAAAAGGAAAGGTGTGTGAGACACCATGAGAAGTCCCCAAAATGTATTGGGAAGTCTTAGCTCCAAGGCATGCAACAGCAATTATCAATATCAGCGGCTCTATCGCAATCTGTACAATCCCGACTTTTATCTGCTGGCATATCAGCGAATTCAAGCGAAGCAAGGTAACATGACCGCCGGAACAGACGGCAAGACTGTGGACGGAATGGGCACGAAGCGTATCAACGCGCTGATTGCCAGATTGAAAAATTATAGTTACCAACCCGCCCCGGCCCGCCGGACTTATATCCCCAAAGCCAATGGGAAGAAGCGTCCCCCCGGTATTCCATCTTTTGACGATAAACTGGTGCAGGAAGTGGTTCGTATGATTCTGGAAAGTATCTACGAGCCTACATTCCTAAACACATCCCACGGCTTCCGTCCAAAGCGGAGCTGCCACACGGCGCTCCAATATGTGCAGAAGAATTTTACTGGGGTCAAGTGGTTTGTCGAGGGCGACATAAAAGGATGCTTTGACCATGTTGACCACCACGTTTTGGTCAATATTCTGCGCAGGCGCATCCAGGATGAGCATTTCATAGGGCTTATCTGGAAGTTTCTGAAAGCAGGCTACATGGAGGATTGGGTCTACCACAATACCTACTCCGGCACACCGCAAGGCTCCATCATCAGCCCACTTCTTGCAAACATCTACCTTAATGAGTTGGATATGTTCGTGGCACAGTATGCCGAAACGTTCCGACAAGGAGAAAAACGGCGTATCAATCCGGCGTATAAAAAGCCGCTGGATCAACGCCGGGGCAAACAGGAATGGCTGAAACGGAATGAAAGTAAAATCACCCAGGAGCAAAAGGCGGCAGTCATGGAGCAAATCAAAGCCATAGACCAATATCTGCGAGAAACACCGTATGGCGACCCGATGGACGACACCTATAAACGGCTGGTTTATGTCCGGTACGCGGACGATTTTCTAATTGGCGTGATTGGGAGCAAGGACGACGCACGGCAAGTAAAAGCCGACGTAGGGACGTTTATTCAAGAGCAGCTTCATTTGGAGTTGTCGCAAGAAAAGACGCTTATCACGCACGGAAACGACTTCGCGCACTTCCTCAGCTTCGACATCACCACCAGCACGGAGCAGAACAGCACACGCACCAAGGGGGGCTATACCAAACGCTCCTACACCGGGCGCGTCAAGCTCTATGTTCCAAAGGAGAAATGGGTAAAGCGTCTGTTAGCCTACGGCGCGTTGAAAATACACTATGATAAGGCCAATGGCAACAAGGAAATCTGGGAGCCAGTCCGCAGGCCCGGCCTTTTACGGCTGGATGACCTGGAAATCCTCAACCAATACAACGCAGAAGTCAGAGGATTGTACAACTATTATCGCATTGCTCACAATGCAACCGTGTTAAACAGCTTTCTCTATGTGATGAAATTCAGCATGTATAAGACCTTCGCCGGAAAATATCGGGTAAGCATGCGGAAAATTATCCGGAAGTATACGAGGGACAAGGAATTTGTAGTAGTCTATCAAGGCAAAACCGGTGAAAAATCGGTGGCATTTTACCACCAGGGCATGCGGCGTGATACCCACATAGATGCCCGTGACCCAGACCTTATCGGACGCGCCAATGAAAACAGGAACTATACCAGCCTTGTTCAGCGGTTGCAAAACGGTCAATGTGAGTGGTGCGGAGCGACAGACGTGGAAATTGAAATTCACCACGTCCGAAAGCTGAAAGACCTATCCGGCAAAGTGGAATGGGAACGCCACATGATTGCGCGCAAACGCAAAACGCTGGCGCTCTGCCACGACTGCCATGTCAAACTGCATGCCGGAAAACTAGATTGATACCTGGAAAGCCGGATACATCGAGAGGTGTAAGTCCGGTTTGGAGGGGGGCGTTTGGAAACCTGCCGCCGAAATGCGGTAAGGCGCCGGGCGCCTACCCTACTGTATGCTGCGCTGGCCCCTATCCCCCTGTCTACTTTTGCCGGGGAACCCAGCCAGAATGTGGGCAAGAGCTTTCTCAAAAGTTATGCCGCCGTCTGTCTGGAGGGAGCCGTCATCGTGCTGGCCTGTATCATCTTCTCCGTGTTCGCCAGTTCCCCGCCTGTTGTTGACCCGGACGCTGCGGCGGCCTCGATGGTGTGGAGCTACATTGGCGAAATTACCTTTAATATGCTTATTTTGGTGGGCAGCGTCAAGATGTCCGACCATGTGGTACGGGAAATGATGGGCTTATAAGAGGCGAGTATGAAACGGTTTTATGTATTCAAGGACGGGACCCAGCAAGGGAGTACCGCCACGAGAGAGCTGGCGGTTGACCTGATCCGTCAATATCAGGAATTGGAAACTCACCCCATCCTGCGCTCGGAGTTCAGCATCATTGAGGGAGAGGAGGAATTTATCCCCTATCCCTCCCGCCAGAAACCGCCCAGGCAGAAACGGGGCATGGAGCGATAAGGAGGATCGACCATGAGTTTTGAAGATGAATATCGTAAATTGATGGAAAAGCCCATTGAGGAGATCAAAGAAGATATTTTCTTTCGCATGGACAATTTTCGGTATGAACCGTGGTATGGTGAATTTGAATTGTTTCTGGTAGCGGGCATCTGTCAGCCCCCGGAGGAACACGTCCCGCAGGTACGCAAAGCCCTCAAGGTGATGGGCTATGATACCCACACCGTTAGCAGAGATGGCGGAACCTATATCCTCCCCGGCGAGGCCCGGCAAGCCGCACGGGAACTGAAAAAGCACGATGACCGGGAGCGATAACCGCCAGCGGGAAAGGAGCAGATCATGCGCCGGTTTTATCTATTCAAAGACGGGGTACAGAAGGGAAGCATGGAAACACGGGAGGAAGCGTTAGAGATGATCCGCCTGTGGCAGAGCCGCGAAACCCACCCCTTTCTGCGTCCGCAGTTCAGTATCATTGAGGGAGAGGAAGAAGTGATCCCCTATCCCTCCCACCAGAAACCGCCCAGGCAGAAGCTGGGCATGGAGCGATAAAGGAGGAGATTTTTTGGAAGTCAAAATCAACCGTGAAATACGCAACTACACGGAGAGTATGTTTTTCGGGCTGTCTCTGCGGCAGCTCATTTTTTCTGCCCTGGCGGTGGCCGTGGCCGTAGGGCTGTACTTTCTGCTGAAACCCTATGTCGGCACGGAAACCGTGTCCTGGGTATGCGTCTTGGGCGCGGCCCCCTTCGCCGCCCTGGGCTTTTTCACCTACCACGGCATGGCGGCGGAGCAATTCATCTGGGCGTGGCTGCGCTCGGAGGTGCTGGAACCCAGAGAGCTGCACTTTGAAGCGTCCACCCTCTACTACGATCTCTTGAAGCCCAGCATAGACAAGCGGGAAAAGGAGGAATACAAGCACCATGATTAGAAGTATCAAGACCATCATGCGTCAGGACCGAGAGCCATACCGCGTCCCCCGCAGGGTGCAGGATGTGATCCCCATTCAATGTGTCTGGCCGGACGGCATTTTTAAGGTAGGCGTCAAGTTCTCCAAGACCTACCGCTTCACCGACATCAATTACAAGGTGGCCGGTCAGGAGGATAAAGAAACCATGTTTCGGACCTACTCGGAGCTGCTGAACAGTCTGGATTGCGCCGCCACCACTAAACTCACCATCTGCAACCGCCGTCAGAGCCAGGCGGACTTTGAGCAGTCCATCCTCATGCCCATGCGGGAGGACAGACTGGACAAGTACCGCAGGGAGTACAATCAAATGCTCATGGACAAGGCGACCGGGGCCAACGGCATCACTCAGGAGAAGTATATCACCATCACGGTCTACAAGCGGGATATTGAGGACGCCCGCGCCTACTTCACTCGCATCGGAGCCGATTTGACCGCCCGCTTCGCCGCCCTCGGCTCCAAGTGCGTGGAGCTGGACGCCACGGACCGGCTTCGTATTCTCCACGACTTCTACCGGGCCGGGGACGAGGGCTGTTTTCACTTCGACATGGCGGATATGGCCCGGAAGGGCCACGACTTCAAGGACTACATCTGCCCGGACGGAATCGAGAAGCACAGCGACTATTTGAAGCTGGGCGACCGCTATTGCCGGGTGCTGTTCCTGAAGGACTACGCCAACTATATCCAGGACGAGATTGTGACGAACCTGACCGACCTGGACCGCAATATGATGTTGTCCATCGACATCCTCAATGTGCCCACGGACGAGGCTGTGCGGGAGGTGGAGAACCGTCTGCTGGGGGTAGAGACGAATATCACGAACTGGCAGCGCCGGCAAAATCAGAACAACAACTTCTCCGCCATTGTCCCCTACGATATGGAATTACAGCGTAGGGAGAGCAAGGAGTTTTTGGCCGACCTGACCACCCGCGACCAGCGGATGATGCAGGCCGTTCTGACCCTGGTCATCACCGCCGACAACAAACAGCAGCTTGATACCGACACAGAGAAGATACGCTCCCTGTCCGGGCGGTGCCAGCTGGCGGTGTTGAAATACCAGCAGATCGACGGTCTTAACACGGTCCTGCCCATCGGCACCCGGAAGATCAACGCCTTCCGTACCCTGACCACCGAGAGTCTGGCCGTGTTCATGCCCTTCAAGGTGCAGGAAATCATGGACCGGGGCGGCATCTACTTCGGGGAGAACGCCATTTCCCACAACCTTATCATGTGCAACAAGGCCAATCTGCTCAATCAGTCCTCCTTCCGGCTGGGCGTTCCCGGCTCCGGCAAGTCGTTCAGTGTGAAAGAGGAAATTGTGTTCCTCATTCTCAATACGGATGATGACATTCTCATAGCAGACCCGGAGGGCGAGTACGCCCCTCTCATTGAAGCTATGGACGGTCTGGGCGCTGTGATTCGGGTGGCCGCTGGTGGGAAAGACCGGCTCAACGCCATGTATATGGTGGATGGCTACGGCGAAAACAACCCCATTGTGGTGAAGTCGCAGTTCATCATGTCCCTGGTGGAGCGCATCGACCCCAAGGGCGTGGGGGCCAAGCAGAAGTCCATCATTGACCGATGCACGGGGGACTTGTATGAAGAAGCGGAGCAGAATAGTACAGTTCCCACCCTCGCTGCTCTCCGTGAAAAGTTGATGGAACAGCCGGAGGCGGAAGCGAGGGAGATCGCCCTGGCGCTGGAGCTGTTCACCACCGGCTCCCTGGACATCTTTGGCCACGACAACACCGTGGATCTGGACAAGCGGGTGGTGGTGTTCGACATCCACGGCCTGGGCGAACAGTTGAAGCCCATCGGCCACCTGGTCATCACCGACACCATGCTCAACCGCGTCACCTTAAACTGGAAGAAGGGCAGGCGCACCCATGTCTTTATTGACGAGTTCCATGTGATGTTTGAGAACGAGTTTTCCGCTGCCTTTTTCAACTCCGCGTGGCGGCAGTTCCGCAAGCGCAACGCCTATCCCACCGCCATCACCCAAAATGTGGAGTATCTTCTGGACTCCGTACAGGCCAGCACCATGCTTAGTAACTCTGAGTTCATCGTCATGCTCAATCAGGCGGCGGGCGACCGGGAGAAGCTGGCCCATCTGCTGAATATCTCCGAGGAGCAGATGAGCTATATCACCAATGCGGACGCCGGGTGCGGCCTGATCAAATACGGTTCTGCCCTGGTGCCTTTCGTCAACCGTTTTCCGCACAACACGGAGCTATACCGCTTGATGACCACCAAGCCCGGTGAGGGCCGCTTTTCCGGGGGGCGGGCTTGATGCCCGCCCTCTTCTTATGGATAAAGGAGGTGTGTAAATTGCCGCTGAACATCAAGCCCTGCCACCTGCGGGCGGCGAGGGACTATGTAAGCCGGTATCACCGGCACAGTATCCCGCCCGTGGGCGGTAAATTTGCCGTGGCCTGCTATGATGGGGACCGCCTGTGCGGCATCGCTATCTGTGGCCGGCCCGTTGCCCGGTATCTGGATGACGGGCTGACCCTTGAGATCCTGCGCTGCTGCACGGATGGGACTTACAACGCCTGTTCCAAGCTCTACGGAGCCTGCTGCCATATCGGGTTTGATATGGGCTATGACCGCATCGTCACCTACACGCTGGCGTCGAAAACTGGGGCATCCCTGCGGGCCTCTGGCTTTGTCTTTGACGGCATAGCCGGGGGCCAGATGTGGACGGGCCAGCGCCGTAGGGACTACTATGTGGCCCCCTCTGAACTGAAACATCGCTGGATGAAAAGACGGGCAGGTGAGCGGCCATGAGTAAGATCAAGACCCGTGAAAAGACGAAAGACATTAAAGTGCTGGATAGATCCGCCATAATCGGCCAGCGCATGAAAAGCGCCTTCATCCGTTCTAAAAAGAACGCGGAGGCCCTAATAGATGACCGGCAGGCCACCCCCAATGAATATGCCACAGACAAGACAGGGCTTGCCGCGGATGATTTGGCCCACGATGCGGCAAATGTGGCTGCGTCCGGCACGAAAACGGCGGTGCGACAGGGTCGGAAGCTGTTGCAGCGCCAGCGGGAGAAATGGGCGGCAGAAAAGCGCCAGGAGAATACGGCCCCAGCTGAACAGTCCCACTCCCCTGGACCGGCCCAGGGGAGTGCCCCGTATAGGCACACCCCGCAGCGAAGCGGAGGGACAGTCCCAGAGCGCCAGCGCCTTCCACAGCATAAGTGCATGATGGAGCATCCACCCACCCAGGCCGGCATAGAGCGCCCAACGGATACCACAATCTCTTATGTAGAGAGAGGTCGGGCCTTTGCCAAGAAGCAGGCCGAGTGGAATCAACAGGTCAAAAACCAGACCGTCCCGCCTGATCGGACGCCGCATATTAAGAGCCCAGACGCCGTCCAAGCGTCCCGGCAGAAGGAACTCCCCGTAAAAACAGCAAAGCAGCCCGCCCAGGCTATGGGGCAGGCCGCGAAGGACACCGGCACGGGCGCGAAGAACACCATCAAACGCGCCCAGAGAACGATAAAAACTGCCCAGCATACCGCCAAGACTGCTCCACGCACGGCGAAAACCGCCATCAATACGGCGGCTCGGAAAACGGCACAGACTGCTGCAAAGACCGCGAAAGCGACCGCCCAGGACGCCCGCATCACGGCAAAGTACGCCGCCGCTGCCGCGAAAACCACCGCAAAGGGCGCTTCTGCTGCGGCAAAGGCCCTGCTTGCATCTCTTAAGGCGCTGGTGACCGCTATTGCCGCTGGAGGCTGGATTGCTATCCTTGCCATTGTGATGATCTGCTTGATTGGTCTGATCGTTGCCTCTCCCTTTGGCATCTTCTTTTCTGGGGAGGACAGCGGCATGGGTCAGACCATACCCACCGTTGTCAGGGAAATCAACCAGGAATACGAGGGCAAGCTGGGAGAAATTGAGAGCAGCGCCGCACATGACCGCCTGAAACTGTCCGGTTCCCGCGCCCTCTGGCCCGAAGTGCTGGCGGTCTATGCCGTGAAAACTACCACTGACTCGGATGATCCACAGGAAGTCGCCACGATGGATGATAGGAAAAAAGGACTTCTGAAAGAGATATTTTGGGCCATGAACGAGATCAGCCACCGAACAGAAACGGCGACCACCACCCAAACTGTGGAAACCGATGATGGAAAAGGAAATATCATTATGGAAGAAGTAGAGGTAACAGCCACGACCCTTTATATCACCGTGACCCATAAAACCGCTGATGAAATGGCGGACATCTATAATTTTACCGCTGACCAGCGAGAGATGCTTGCGGAGCTACTGGCTGAAGAAAACAGCGGTATGTGGAGCATCGTCCTGTACGGCATTGGCACGGGTAGCGAGAAGATCGTGGCGGTGGCCCTCTCCCAGATCGGGAATGTGGGTGGGGAACCTTATTGGTCCTGGTACGGCTTCGAGAGCCGGGTGGACTGGTGTGCCTGCTTCGTTTCCTGGTGTGCCAACGAGTGCGGCTATCTGGACACTGGCGCGATCCCCAGATTCGCAAACTGTTCCACCGGCATCCGGTGGTTCCGGGAGAGAGGGCTGTGGCAGGACGGCAACTATGAGCCGCGCCCCGGTGACCTGATTTTCTTCGATTGGGATGATGAGGACGAGGGCCAGAACGGAGTGGCGAATCATGTTGGCATCGTGGAAAAGGTGGAAGACGGGATCGTCTACACCGTGGAGGGCAACTCTGACAATGCCTGCCGGGAACGCCAGTACACCGTTGGGCACTACGAGATTTATGGGTACGGGACTCCATTGTATTGAAAGCTACAAATGTCACGAATGAGTAAAAAACATGCCCCTGTGGCCGTGAAAAGGCTGCGGGTGGCATAACCTAATACCATTGCATGATAATATGGTGAAGTGTTGGAAATCTTACGGAGTTTTGTCTCGTCAAAATAAAAATATTAAAACATCAAAATAAGTTATTGACAATATTGTGACAATATATTAAGCTTAAAGTCAATGTTTACTATATGTGCGAAGGATTGCGCGGAATAGAAAATGTCATAGTTTCCGCTGAGGAGACCAATGTCGAGCACGAGGAGGGAATGATATGGGGAGCAGATATTACTACCTGGGGCTTGACCAGGGAACGACTGGTACCACGGCACTGCTGCTGGATGAATCCTGGAATCAAATTGCCCGGGGACATGTAGATATTCGTCAATATTACCCGAAGGCTGGATGGGTCGAGCATGATCCGATTGAGATATATGATTCGCTGTTAGAGGCAGCGGTCCAGGCACTGCGCAGCGCAGGGGCCAGTGCTCGGGAAGTTCGATGTATTGGACTGGACAACCAGGGAGAGACCATTGTGTTCTGGGACAAGCAAAGCGGCGACCCCGTATATCCCGCCATTGTGTGGCAGGACCGCCGGACTGCGGCGGAGGTGGACCGGCTTAACAGACAGTATGGTCCCGTTTTCCAGAAATCAACGGGGTTGAAATTGGATTCCTATTTCGGCGCATCGAAAATCCGCTGGGTTCTTCAACATGTACCCCGGGCGCAAGAACTGCTGGCGCAGCATCGGCTTGCCGCAGGAACAACGGATAGCTGGATGATCTGGAAGCTGACTAATGGAAAAGAGTTTGTCACAGATTGTGTTACTGCCAGCCGGACCTGCCTGATGAATTTGGAACGTCAGGAGTGGGATGAGCAGCTGTTATCTATTTTGGAGATCCCTAGGGAAATCCTTCCCGAAATCCGGGAAAATGCAGGCTTCTTTGGAAAGACCTCTCCAGAGACCTTTTTGGATGCAGAAATCCCGATTACGGCCAGCATTGCAGACCAACAGGCTGCCCTGTTGGGGCAGGCCTGCTGCACTCCGGGCAGCGTGAAAACAACCTATGGGACCGGATGTTTTATGCTGATGAACACCGGGAGCAGACCTTTCCCGGTTCAAAACGGCCTGCTCAGCACCTTGGCCTGGGTGGAACAGGGAAAAGCGAATTACGCTCTAGACGGTGGAATCTACATTGCCGGTGCCGCCGTACAGTGGCTTCGAGATGGCCTGGGCATCATTCAATCTGCCGCTCAGGCGGATGCTATGGCGCTTTCAGTTCCGGACAATGGCGGAATATCGTTTGTTCCGGCCTTCTCCGGATTAGCAGCCCCCTATTGGGACTCCTATGCCCGGGGGACTATTACCGGCATCACCGCCGGAGTGAAAGCGGAGCATCTGGCCCGAGCTACGCTTGAGGCGGAAGCCTATCAGGTGCGGGATATTTTAAAATTACTGGAACAGTCCACTGATATGCATATATTATCCATGCGCGTAGACGGCGGCGGGACGGCTAGCCGCTTTTTGATGCAGTTTCAGGCCGATCTGCTGGGAATTCCGGTGGAGATTCCTGTGATTCAAGAGACGACCGCTCTGGGTAGCGCTTATATGGCCGCCTTAGGTCTTGGAGATCTTTCACGGATTGAGGACACGATAGACCTCTGGCACTGCCATAAACGATATGAGCCAGGGATGTCGGAGGACTGCCGGGACGCCCTGATGGATCAGTGGTACCGGGCGGTGGAGCGATCCCGTGGTTGGATTACGCCCAACTCTTGACAAGGTCTCCCTCCTGTGGTATATCCAAGTTGTACAGATCCATTCACACGATTATTATTGAGCAGGAGGAGTTGGAATTCCTGTGAATCAAGAGAGACGCAATCAGATTGTGGAGTTAATCAACCAAAAGCGAACCATAAAAAATACAGAACTTATAGAGCGCTTCGGCATCTCCATTGAGACGGTCCGCCGGGATCTGGAATACTTGGAGAATCAGGGCTGTCTGCAGCGAGTCTATGGCGGTGCGGTCCTGAAGACTTCGTTGGGCAGTGAGCCGGAGTATAACAGCCGCTCCAAAGACCACGCGGACGAAAAAAATGTCATCGCCGCAGCGGCCGCTCGGTTAGTAGAACCAGGAGACAGTATTTTCTTAGGCGTGGGGACTACCGTACAGGCCATGGCGCAGTATTTAAAAAACATTCCCAATCTGACCGCGTTCACCAACTCCCTGCGGACTGCGGTGGCGTTAAGTGAACTGGCGGAGTGCTCAGTGGTACTCACCGGTGGGCAGTTGCGGGCAAAAGAGTTGGCGCTGTCCGGATTTCCTGCGGAGGAAAACATGCTTCATTTCAATGCCAATAAGGCGTTTTTGGGAATTGGTGGAATCACCGAGGCAGGGGTGACTGATTTTCACATTGAGGAAGCGAAGCTCCACCGGCAGATGATTCAGAATGCGGACCAGGCTGTCGTTTTAGCCGATTTCAGCAAATTTGGAGTGCGGGGCATGACCAACGTATGTCCCCTTTCTATGCTAGATGCGGTGGTAACGGATCGAGGGACTGCCCCCAAATATCTCGAACAGCTGGAGCAGGCAGGGGTTCAGGTAATCCTGGCAGAATCATAGAATATACTGGCCTGATATTGTGTATCAAGTCGCAGTAGCGGTCCATGAGCGTATGGGCGTTGCATTGTTTTTGTAGCCCTGCTACGCTCCGAGCCGTTTTTGCATACCTTCCGTTCTCAGAACAGACTGGGTCTGAACAGAGCGTATCCATTGAGACATGTCCCTGCGGGGACATGTCTTTTTTGCTAAAAATTTTGCCGCATTTTTGACATATCTTGAAAAGATCCTGAAGACTTTCTCAAATGCCATAAAAATATATTGACAATATTATGACGAGATGATATGTTTCTTTTGGCGAGATTTTAACGGATGTTGTTAAGTTTCTGCCAACTTCATGATGGGAGGATGCTTCGCATGAAAAAGACGGACGTTGTCATTGTTGGTGCGGGTGCAGTAGGCTGCGCCGTGGCCCGCGAGCTATCCAAATATGAAATCAGCGTCATCGTTGTGGACCAGAACGAGGACGTGGGAGGAGACGCCTCCAAATCCAACAGCGCCATTATTCATACTGGCTACGATGCCGCCCCTGGGACGCTGGAGTCCCAGCTGGTTGTGGCGGCCAATCCAATGTATGACAAGATTACGGAGGATCTGGATGTTCCCTTTGCACGGATCGGCGCGGTCCTACCAGCCATCACCGAAGAGCAGTACGAGCAACTGCCGGGGATTCAAGAGAAGGCCTTCCGTAACCATGTGTACGATGTAGAGTTCAAAACTCGGGAAGAACTGCTTGAAATGGAGCCCAACCTGAATCCGGAGGTAAAGGGCGGTCTGTACATTCCTCGGGAGAGTATCATTGACCCATTTATTCTGGTGCAAGCCTATGCAGAAAACGCCTGTGCCAACGGGGTGGAATTCCAGCTGGAAACTCAGGTAACCGGCATTGAAACGGAACAGGGGAAAATCAAGCGGGTCCTCACAACAACGGGAGAGATTGAAACTAAGTATATAATCAACTGCGCCGGTCTCCACTGTGACGACATCGCCGCCATGGTGGGAAAGGCGGACTATAAAGTGGTGCCGCGAAAGGGACAGTTTTTCATTCTGGATAAGAATACATCCTGCAAGGTACAGCACATTGTGCTGCCAATCCCCACCAAAGTGACCAAGGGCAAGCTCATGTGCCCCACCATCCACGGAAACATGCTGGTAGGGCCTACCGCCGAGGATCAGGAATCCAAAGTAGACAAGTCTACCACTGCCCAGGGGCTGGAGAGTATCGCGGCGGATGTGCGGAATCTGGTTCCCAATGTAAATATCCGGGATACTATCACTCAGTACAGCGGCCTGCGACCCAACCGGGTGCCCGAGGGGCTTCATTTTGATATGTACGACGATTTGGAAGGGTATATCAACCTCTCTGGTGTCCGATCCACCGGGTTGACACTCTCTGTGGCCATGGGCAAATATGTGGTCCAGCAGATGCAGTACCACGGGGCCGGTCTGGAATTCAAGAAGCATTTCGTGGAGAAGCGCAAGGGAATCGTCAAATTCAACGAGTGCTCCCGGGAGGAGCAGGAGGCCCTGATTCGGGAAAATCCGCTCTACGGCAACGTCATCTGCCGGTGTGAGACTATCACTGAGGCGGAAATTCTACAGGCTATTCACCGTCCCCTGGGCGCCCGGAGCATGGACGCCGTCAAACGCCGGGTCCGTGCCGGGATGGGGCGCTGCCAGGCGGGATTCTGCGGCCCCAAGGTGTTGGAGATTTTGGCCCGGGAGCTGGGCTGTGATCCGACCCAGATCAACAAGAATAATCCGGGCTCCTATATGGTGACTGGGAAGACCCGTTGACAGCAGATGGAAAGGTGGGATTGTCCATGTATTGTGTGAAATGTGACGTGGTCGTCATCGGCGGCGGCCCTGCGGGACTGGCAGCGGCGGTAGCGGCCAAAGAGGAGGGGGCGGAAAAGGTCCTGATTCTGGAGCGGGACAACGCCCTGGGCGGGATTCTCCAGCAGTGTATCCACCCTGGCTTCGGACTGACCCGCTTTCATGAGGAGATGACCGGCCCGGAATACTACGGGCGCTTTGTCAAGCAGGCGGAGGAGCTGGGCGTAGAGGCCATGCTCAACTCCATGGTCCTTCAGGTGGACCACGAGAAGCACGAAATCCTCTGTACCAGTAGCCAGTACGGCCTGACCTGTGTCCAGGCAGGTAGCATTGTGCTTGCCATGGGATGCAGGGAGAAAACCCGGGCCAACATCATGGTGCCGGGGACCCGGCCCGCTGGGTTGTATACTGCGGGAGCCGCGCAGCGGCTGGTGAACCGACAGAATATCATAGTGGGCCGCCGGGTTGTCATCCTGGGTTCCGGCGATATTGGAATGATTATGGCCCGGCGTATGACCCTGGAGGGAGCTCAGGTGGTGATGGTGGTGGAACTGATGAGCTACTTGGCCGGCCTGACACGCAACCGGGTCCAGTGTCTGGATGATTTTCAGATTCCCCTGAAGCTAGCCCACACCATTACCCGCATCGAGGGCGACGAGCGGGTTACCGGCGTGTGGGTAGCCCCAGTGGATGAGCAGAAGCGTCCCATTTTGGAGCAGGAAGAGTTTGTTCCCTGTGACACGGTTTTGTTCTCTGTGGGACTGATGCCGGAAAATGAGCTGACCCGAAAGGCGGGCATTCAAATCCATCCGGTCACCAACGGCCCAGTGGTCAATCAGTTTATGCAGACCTCCACTCCAGGGGTGTTTGCCTGCGGCAACGTGGTACATGTAAATGATCTGGTGGACAATGTCAGTGCTGAGAGCGCTTTGGCAGGCTGTTATGCAGCGAAATATGCCATGGGAACTCTTCCCCAAGCAGAGCGGACGGTTGCCTGTGAGCCGGGGCGAAATGTACGGTATCTCTGCCCACAGGGAATCCAGGTGACTAACGTCCCCCAAAAGGTCAGTCTTTACTTCAGGGTTCTCCAGCCCGAGCCGGATGTCACATTGGTGGCGCGCTGCGGCGAACAAATCATTGCCCAGCAAAAGGAATTTCGGGTTAATCCGGGAGAGATGAACCATATCACTGTTGAGACGGAAAAACTTATCAGCGGCATTGTGACTGTGGAAGTGCAAAAGGAGGGGTAAAAATGGAGAAGGAAATTATCTGTACGGTCTGCCCCCGGGGCTGCCACATTCAGGTGGAGGGCGAAAGAGAGACGGTTCGCCAGGTCACAGGCTATATCTGCAAGCGCGGGCTGGAGTATGCCACGGCGGAATTCACACACCCAGTGCGTATCCTGACGACAACCGTCAAGTTGGATGGAGAGGAGCATGATTTGCTGCCCGTACGCTCGGCCAAGCCGATTCCGAAGGAAAAGCTGTTTGCGTGTATGGAGGTGATTCGAACCGCTGTGACCGTGCGGCCTGTGGCGCTCTACGATGTGATTGTACCGGATATCTGCGGCACCGGAGTGGATATTGTGGCAACCAAAGCAGTCAGTGCGTAGCTCTTTGCATAAGAATCAACCGCAGTTAAAAAAATTTTTGAATGATACAAAATTATAATTGTGGTTGGTTCTGTAAATATGTAAAATCTATAATTACAATGAGGTATATTGTTTAAAGTTTAATGTGCTAAATAGAATGGACTTTTAATGCTAAACTGAAAAAACGCCCCGCACGCTTCAGCCTTGTTCGTGAGGAAAGGATTATAGAGATATGTTGCACGAAAATCACCTGCGCTATTTTTTCTCAATTCAACCTTTCTGGGACATGGGAAGGATGGAAAACTTTATCCGTAGCGATCATATTTCAGTGAGTGAGTTTCGATGGATTCATGACGTAATGTCCTGCGTGCCGGGAAACGGTCAGCTTGGCATTATGCTCTCTAATCCAGAAGATTTTTCCGGATACTGCTTCGGCGTGGCGGACTGTCGGGACGAGATTCCTCTCTATGGGATGACAAAAGGGTATTTCATTCGGTTTTCTCCAGGCGCCTTCTCCGCAGTGTTCAAAATTCCTTCTGTGGAAATTCCAGCTCGAGGGATTGAGCTTTCCTTGGTGCTCCCGCAGGAAAAGTTGGAGCGGATCAAGGATGCTGTGGCCAGCAAGTGCCCTGGGGAGACGTTGCTCAGAATGTTTGAGGGGTGGGGGGGAGGTTTCTGCCAATCGCAAAAGGAGCAGAAACTGGCCAATGAGGTGGTCCAGCTGATCTGGTCGAACCGTGGCGCATTGCGGATCAAGAATCTGGAGCAGGAGACTCTCTATTCCGCCCGCCGGCTGCAGGAGGTCGTTACCCGTCAGGTGGGGATCGGCCCAAAACAGTTGTGCAGGCAGACACGCTTTCAAAATGCGCTCAAACTGATTACCTCACCCAAAGCGGAGGTTTATACCCAGGCGGAGGCTGCCCAGATTTTAGGCTACAGCGATCAGGCCCATTATAATCGAGAATTCAAAGAGTTTTCAGGCGTTAGTCCGTGCCAATTTCAAAAAATCAATTAGGCGATCTTTTCAGACAGGCACTTCTTGCTTAAGAAGACAAGATGTGCCTGTCCTTTTTTACCAAAATTATTTATCATTGATGACAATATATTTCCGATTTATACAATAAACTTGTCATAAACTGTGATAAAGTTGTGTAAGAATCCGGATGGGGGATATCTAAAAAACAAAGGAGGAATTTCTTTATGCTGATCGCGACCTGGATTATCACTTTTGTTCTAATCGTGGGTATCGGCGTCTATGCCGGGACCAAGATCACCAACTCCGGCCAGTGGTCCGGCAACGACAAGTCCATGGGCATCTTTGCCGTGGGAGCGGTGTTAGGCGCCTGGCAGATTGGCGGTATGAGTATCGTGGGCGCGGCCCAAAACGGCTATGTCATGGGCATCGCTGGTAGCTGGTACTCCATCGCCAACGGCCTGTACATCCTGGCCCTGGGTGTACTGGCCAAGACTATGCGCCGCAACTTCCCCAGCGACGCCCTTCCGGACTATCTGGAGAACCGCTACTCCACCCGAGTGGCCCGGCTGCAGTCCTATGTGTGGATTATCTTCGGACTGGTGTACATCCCCATCCAGCTGAAAACCGTGGCCTCCATCCTGCAGATTGTGCTCCCCGGCTTCAACACCTACCTGTGCATGTTCATCGGTGTGACCATCGCCGTGGCCTATACCGCATTCGCCGGCATGAAGGGCGCCTCCATCGTGGGCCGGGTGGTGTGCATCGCCACCTACGTCCTGCTGGGCTGGTTTATCTTTACCAACATCGGTGACTTCGGCGGCTATTCCGGCCTGATTGCCCAGCTACCCAAGGGCTATGATCAGCTCAGCGCCATGTCCACCCAGCAGATCGTAGCTTGGATGATTGGCGGTATCCTCACCTCCATCGTCCTCCAGTCTGCCCTGCAGCCCGTCCTGGCCGCCAAGAGCGACAAAGCCGCTACCTGGGGCTGCGTCCTGGGCTATGTGATTGCCGGCCCCATCTGTATCCTCACCGCCATAATTGGCATGATGGCCAGGGCCAAGACCGACGGGCTGGGCGACGGCGCCACCGCCTTTGCCTGGGCCATTAAGGACATGAGTTCCCCCGTCATGGCCGGTATCATCTTCGCCGTCATGACCATGATCATCGCTGCTACCCTGGCCACTATGATGATGGCCACCGGCACCATCGTGACCAACGTCTACAAGAAGCAGATCAACCCCAAGGCAGACGAAAAGAAGCTGCTGACCATGTCCCGGCTGGGTACGGTAGCCGTGGCCTACGTCTCCCTGCTGCTAGGCTTCTTCATCCCCTCTGCCCAGATGACCAACATGTTCCTGACCGTCAACTATGTGGTTACGGCCCCCTTCAGCTTCTCTGTGCTGGCCGGTATGTTCTGGAAAAAGGCTAACGCGAAGGGATCTTTCTGGAGCATCGTTGCCGGTATCGTCGTGGCTCTGATTTGGGTGCTTGCGGGCCTGAACGAATCCATCAACGTGGTGTATCCCACCATCATCGTCTGCTACATCGTGGGCGTTATCGTGTCTCTTACCACCAACAAGCAGACTTTTTCCGCACAGTAAGTCTCGTTCCCACCGCTCACACCCGTCGGGCGGAGCGGCGGGGGACGTCCCTGAAATTTACGATTCAGGGGCTCCCAAACCAATTCACAAAGAAAAGGAGTAATGGATTATGCCCAATCGACCCTATCTCGGCCGGATGGTGGACGATGCCATCGCCATGTTTAAACCCCATGTCTCCGGTACGGAGGGCGCGGTAAGCGCTAACAACCCCTACGCTGCCGAGGCAGGCCTGGAGATCCTCAAGGCTGGCGGCAACGCTTTCGACGCGGCTTGTGCCATTTCCCTGGTGCTGGGCGTAGTGGAACCTTACCACAGCGGCATTGGCGGCGGCTGCTTCCATGTCTTCTACGACAAAAAGACCGACGCCTTCCATGCGATGGATGCCCGTGGCGTGGCCCCCAAGAACGCCTATCAGGACATGTTCCTAGATAAAAACGGGGATGTGGACCTGAAGCTGACAGAGTTTTCCGGCCGCTCGGTGGCTGTTCCCGCCCTGTACCGGGCTATGGACAATCTGCTGAACCAGTACGGCACCATGACCTGGGAGCAGGTTTCCGCCCCCGCCATCCGCCTGGCCCGGGAGGGCTTCTACTGCGGCTTTGCCTATGCCCGAATCAGCAACACCCCCGAGGCCGAGCACAACAAGGCGGAGTACGAGGGTTTCTCAGAGCTCTATCAGAACAACGGCCAGCCCCGGCAGTTCGGCGAGCTGGTAAAGAACCCCGACCTAGCCGACACCATGGAGGCGGTGGCCAAGAACGGCGCTGACTGGTTCTATGAGGGGCCGGTGGCCGACGAGATTGTCCGCCAGGTGAACAAGTACCAGGGCCTGCTGGTGAAGGAGGACCTGACCGGCTGCGCGCCCAAGGAGCGCCCGGTGGTCCGCGGCACCTATCGGGGCTGCGACATCATCTCCATGTCCCCTCCCTCCTCCGGCGGCAGCCATATCATCCAGATGCTCAACATCCTGGAAAACTTCGATTTGAGGGGAATGGGCTTCCACTCCGCCGACAGCACCCATGTGATCGCCGAGACCATGAAGCTCATGTTCGCCGACCGGTCCGTGGCCATGGGCGACCCGGACTTCGTCCAGGTGAATATAGAAAAGATTACCTCTAAGGAGTACGCCAAGGAGCTGGCCGCCAAGATCGATATGAACAAGGCCCAGGAGTACGCCCCCACCGAGGGCATCGAGGCCAAGGAGTACCGGGGCTGCACCTCCAACTTCACCGTCATGGATAAGGAGGGCAACGTCCTTTCCCAGACCCAGACCATCCGGAACTGGTGGGGCTGTGGCGTAGTCATTCCCGGCCGGGGCTTTGTCATGAACAACACCATGGCCGACTTCAGCGCCAAGGTGGGGGTGCGCACCACCCAGGGCCTGGCCTATGGTATGGCCAACGCAGTCCGCCCCGGCAAGACCCCCCTGTCCAGCATGTCCCCCTCCATCGTCATGAAGGACGGCAAGCCCTTCCTGTCTGTGGGCGCGGCGGGCGGCCCCCGGATCATCACCAGCACTCTGCAGCTGATCATCAACGCCATCGACTACGGCATGATGATGGATTCTGCGGTGAAGAGCCCACACATGTGCTGCCTGACCCTGGACCAGGGCCTGGAGTTAGAGGAGGGCTTCTCCCCCGACACCATCCGCATCTTGAAGGAGCGGGGCCACAAGATCAAGGAGACTAGCGACTTTGGCGTCCTCCTGGTGCTGCCCAACGGCATCGAGAACCTGGACGGCGCCTTCTTTCCCGGCGGTACCAGCCGGGTGGATGGCGGCGGAGGTGTCCTGACTGAATCCGGCGCAATTTGTATTGACGGCTTTTGTTTTTGTAAATGAGTCCTGTCGCAGTGCACTCTGTCCAAACAGAGTGCGCTGCACATTTCCTGAATTTTTTATTCTTGGATACGGCATAACTTCCTATTAAATTAGCAATAATAAGGTATGAATAAGTAACATTTGCGAGAGAGTGTGTTGTGTGCATGTCCTGACACGCTCTCTCGTGAATTTATATAAACATGGTGACGCAGCTAAATAAATTAAAAATAAAAAGAACGACAAAAACTGACTCACAAGGTAAAAAACACTTGTACTTAAAAAAAGATAATACAGTCTGATTACCTCTGGCAATAAGGAAGTGTCAGCGGACATAGACCAATCCCTGATAAATCTGAGGCCGATTGTCCCGTCTCCCCCGAAACCTACATAATTATTTTCAATGAAAATAGCGGTACAGTCTCCCAGACGTCCATGGAGACCGGGACGGACGAAACACTGGATACTTTGCCCACTGACTCTCGAGACGGGAATTATCGATTTGACGGCTGGTTTACTGACCCTACCGGCGGTGTACAGATTACAACGAGTACCGTCTTTACTGAGGAAACCACAGTTTATGCTCACTGGGTCTACATTGACAGACCTACAGATGATGATCATCTCTCTGGTAGCGATTCTTCCAGCGATCCCAGCTATCGTATTGACGTGGACGTGATCACCCGAGGCGGTAATGTGTCCGTGCGGCCCACCAGTGCATCTGTTGGCACTCGTGTGGCCCGGATAGTGGTTATGAACTGGACCGGATTGTCATGCTTAACGAGGCCAGAACTGAACTTGCTCTCACCCAGCGGAACGAGAATACCTACACCTTTATCATGCCTGACGGCCGCGGCAGCATTGACGCTTACTTTGTGTGAGTGGAGATGCCCAGTACCTCTAATGTGTTCTACGATGTGGCTCAGGGTGCGTGGTATTACGATGCAGTCCAGTATGTGACCCAGAGTGGTCTAATGACCGGGGGGTCCGACAAACAGTTCGCCCCAAATACGATTCTGTCCCGGGCCCAGGTGGTCCAGATCCTGTATGCCCTGGCGGGGGGGGCCTACTGTATCTGCGTCCAATGACTTTGCCGATTTGAACCGTGGGGACTGGTACGCCGATGCGGTGTCCTGGGCAACTGCTAACGGTGTGGTTTCAGGTATGGGAAAGGGAATGTTCGGCCCCAACGCCCCTTTGACCCGAGAGCAGCTGGCCCTGATTCTCTATCACTATGCCCAGGTGGCAGAATATGTTCCCCACCAGGGTAGTATGGCCGTCCAGAAGTTCAGTGATTCCGCATCCATCTCCGGCTGGGCATTGGAGGCTGTACAGTGGGCAGTAAATGCTGGCCTGATTTCTGGTACTGGAGGCGGGATGCTAGACCCAGACGGAACTGCAACCCGCGCTCAGGTGGCGCAGATTTTTATGAATTTCTGCCAGGACAACGCAATCGAATAAGTTTTCCCAAAGATGGCCCCATATCGTTTCGGACAGTGTGGGGCCATTTCCTAGGAATGCAGTTTAGAATGGACATGAACGTCTATGTCCCCAGCGCTCAAAGTGTTCTTACCCGACTGGACTACCAATATGCCAGCCCTTTTATTTCTTTTGCCTTGACAGGAGGTGATTCCAGTGTATGATAGCAATATGAAAAAAGACAGCGGAGGGGAGTTTGTGTCTGAGGGTGAGAGAGTGTTCTTTCCGGAGCAACCATGCTATCATATTGAAATATTGGAATGGATTGACGAAGAAGATATCACAGATGAGTGGCGCTATGTCTGGAGGTACGATCCGCCGGAGCCGGTCTATGCGGTCACACTGGGAGGCTTTGTTGAGCCTTTAAGCCGTGCCTTTGTGTACGAGTGCATATATACCAAATCTGAATATGAACAAATCAAACAAACTGGGTTTGACTATCAAACGCTTTCCTGGATGACCCATATCCTCACAGACTGCCCTGATGATTTCGACTACGAAAAAGACGAACCACGGAAAGCTGGAGGTGTGACCAAGCAGTTGCCCAGATTTCTGCGCTTTTTACGGCGCAAAACAAATTGAGCCGTATTTTCTCTCTACTGGAGACTCCAAAAGCCTTGCAGTTTTAGCGTCTGACTCTTTCAGTATCTCTCCTTCCACTTTGCCTGTGCAGATAAATAGTAGGGTTTGACTGGACAGCTTTTCCTATCTGTGCTATAATTTCGGCCACCAGCTGCAAATCAATTTATCTAAAAGAACAGGGAGCAACGTATGAAAAGAAAAATTTTATGGGGAGCTATGGCCTCGTTTATCTCGTTTATGATCATAGCAATAGCCTTGATGACAGCCATGTTTATCCGAATGGTCCAAATGACCGTTCCTGAATCTTCAAGTGTGTCCCCGTCGGGGCCATATTACGATGGCCTATATATTGATCTCGTACAGGAAGCGGATTATCAGAACTATTTGGACAATGGAGACAGCGCAGTGGACAGCCACATTATAAAGATTTCCAATGATACAGGATATCTGGCCTGTGCCTCGGCTTCCTCCGGCGATTTAGAGATCGTGTATCCGAAGTTTGTTCATGAGGGGGTTCCTGTTGAACTGCGTTTTGAGAACCGTGTGCTGACTGGTTACCGGCTGACTTATGAGGGAGAAATACAGAGCATGCTCGGAGCCCGTGAGCAGATAGCACTCACAGAAGATGATCAGACTACCATTGAAGATGTGGCGCTTGAGCTGGCTTGGAATGACGAAACTTGGGTGACTGATCAGCCATCACTGGAAGCGGTTCTGGTGGACTATATGGAACAGGTGAATGCTTTTGTAGCTAAAAATGGGCCGCACACTAATGTCACCTTATAAATTTGGTAAAGGGTGCAAGTCACCTAAAAGCGGCAAGAGTATAAGAAGAGCCGGCGTGTTATTTCGCGGAGAAATAACACGCC